>JABHDX010000107.1 GCA_018672815.1 Gammaproteobacteria bacterium
CAATTTAAAATTGCTTGATGGTTTATAGTAAACTAACCATTAGATAACTTTAACTCTTAGTCAACAGAAAATGGACGCAATTAAAAGATTAAAAGATTTCATATATGTTCCAAAAGAAGATTTAAATTCTTTATTGAAGGCCTTTTTCTTTTTCTATTCTGTTCTTTGTGCTTGGTATGTTCTAAGACCGGTAAGGAACGAGATGGCTGTTCAGGCAGGCCTTGAAAATTTACCAGGGCTATTATCCATAGTCCTTTTGATAATGTTGATTGCGAATCCTGTCTATTCTTGGCTGGTATCAAAAGTTAATAAAGATAGGGTAATTGTCTATACGTATCTATTTTTTATTTTAAATCTGATACTTTTTTTTATGGGTTGGAATTTTCTAGATGCCCCAGGACGAGTCTTTATTGCTAAGGCATTTTATATTTGGTGCAATGTATTCTCATTTTTTGTTGTTTCAATTTTCTGGGTTGCAATGATTAATTATTTCTCCAGTAATCAAGCAAAATTATATTTTGGAATTATCAGTGCAGGAGGATCATTGGGTGCTTTTACGGGCTCATCCATTGCTCGTTATTTTTCTACACAAGTATGCGGTAATGAGGCAATGTCAGATTGGGGACCTTTTTCTCTTATATTAGTTTCAGTCATTGGCTTAACCATCGCTATATTACTAAGTTACAGTTTTCCTAATCGAAGACTAGGATCGAGTTTAAATAAAACTGATGTGATTGGTGGTTCTAGTTTTGAATCCATACTCAGTGTTTTTAGACTATCTTCAATTAGAAATCTGAGTTTTTATATGATTCTTTGGACAGGATTGATGACTTTAGGCTGGATGATTGCACTGGGTATTATTCAGGAATGGTCTAATGACAGTTGTGAAAGAACTGCATTCTTTGCCAGAATTGAGCAAATAGTGACTCCATTAACTCTTTTTTGCCAATTCTTTGTAACTTCATTTATCTTGAGAAAATTAGGCACAAAAATCATTCTTGTTGTGTATGGATTAATTTTATTTCTTGCTTTACTCGCTTATGCCTCCTATCCAGAAGTGACGACTGTTCTTATAGTCGTAGCCGTACTTAGAACTTTTGAATATGGTTTTAATAAACCAACAAGAGAAACATTATTTACCTCACTACAAATACAACAACGTTATAAATCTACAGTTTTCATGGATACTTTTTTAGCAAGAGGTGGAGAAGTGCTCGGTAGTTTATTTGCAACCAAGGGAATTATTTTACTGGGATTAACTACGATGGGTGCAACTTGGTTTGCTATGCCATTTGCAGCATTACTGTCTTGGACGGGCTATCGTGCTCAAAAAATAGTCAATAAGTAATCTATAGTAATCACGTTCATGCAAAAAAAAACAGAGCGTTAAGCTCTGTTCTTAAGTCGAGTCCTTTAGGTGTCTGAAGTGAGATTTCTTCTTCAGCTCCTTGCCCGATTTCTCTTTTCGGACTTGGTGGGAATCAGTTCTTTTTCTTTGCTAGCTTATTTTCCCTGATTCGCTTTCACCTTTTAGGTCTCTTTCTCTTTTTAACTCTTTCGTCTGCGTCTTAAGTTACTTTCAAATCGGTCTTAAGAGATGATTCAAATAATACTTTTTGCCATATTTTTTTCAAGCAATATTGAATTATAAAAATAATATATTTTCGCATATATTTTTTATGTCCTAAAAATGAAAAAAATCTAGATTAAGTTGATTCTGTAACTAACTGAAAAATAATATTATTAAAAAAAAGATCTATAAAATAATTGTCCTATATACATTTTATTTTATTTTTATAATTCTTTTGAATGATAAGAGTACTTTGCGCAATTAATATTTTTTTCTTTAAAAAAAATGATGAATTATTTTATTCATATATAATCTCATCATTATATTAATGCGCCTGTAGCTCAGCTGGATAGAGTACCTGGCTTCGAACCAGGCGGTCGGGGGTTCGAATCCCTCCGGGCGCGCCATATGATTTTCTTCTTCAATAGCAGTTTTTTGAGTTTCTCGTATAATCCTTTTTTTACTAATCTCTATGAAAACACATCATTTAAGAAATATTGCCATCATTGCCCATGTTGATCATGGAAAGACAACTTTGGTGGATAAGTTATTGCAGCAAACTAATACACTAGATCGAAAGAACCTTTCTGCAGAAAGAATCATGGACTCTAATGATCAAGAGAAAGAAAGAGGGATCACTATACTCGCAAAAAATACCTCGATTAATTGGAATGAATATAGAATCAATATTGTAGATACACCAGGACATGCAGATTTTGGTGGAGAGGTGGAGCGAGTATTATCGATGGTTGATTCAGTGTTGTTGCTCGTGGATGCTGTTGATGGACCCATGCCACAAACTCGTTTTGTGACTCAAAAAGCATTTGAGCAAGGCTTAAACCCAATTGTTGTTATTAATAAAATTGACCGTCCAGAAGCTCGACCATTTTGGGTACTAGATCAGGTGTTTGATTTATTTGATCGATTAGATGCTACTGATGATCAATTAGATTTTCCAGTTATTTATGCCTCTGCATTACAGGGTATTTCTAGTCTAGATCCAGAAAAAATGGAAGAAAATATGGATTCCCTTTTAGAAATTATTACGACAAAAGTAAAACCACCTAAGGTTGATATTAATGGAACATTACAAATGCAAATTAGTGCATTAGATAGCAACAGCTATGTGGGTGTTATAGGAATAGGGCGAATTACCCGGGGGCGATTAAAGCCGAATGCAAATGTTGTAGTTATAGATACAAAAGGGAATAAGAGAAAAGAAAGAGTGCTTCAAGTATTAGGCCATCAAGGACTCGAGAGAGTTGATGTGGATGTAGCAGAGGCAGGAGATATTGTATGTATTACAGGGATTAATGAGTTAAATATATCCGATACTATTTGTGATCCAGAAAATATAGAAGCTCTACCAGCTTTATCTGTGGATGAGCCTACTGTCAGCATGACCTTTCTTGTTAATGACTCTCCATTTGCTGGTCTGGAGGGAAAATTTATTACTTCAAGAAAAATTAAAGAAAGGTTGGAACAAGAATTATTACATAATGTGGCACTCAGGGTCGAGGATGGAGAGTCATCAGATAAATTTATTGTTTCTGGCCGAGGTGAACTGCATTTATCCGTTTTAATTGAAACCATGAGAAGGGAAGGTTTTGAATTGGGAGTCTCAAGACCTGAAGTGATTCAAAAAGAAGTGAATGGAGAGATTCATGAACCTTTTGAGCAAATAGTGATTGATATTGAAAGTGAGCATCAAGGTCCAATTATGGAGGAGATGGGACCGAGAAAGGCTGACTTACAAAGTTTAGAGCCCAATAGCAATGGAAGAGTGAAGCTTGAATTTATCGCGCCATCAAGAGGCATGATTGGATTTCGTTCTCATTTTTTGACCATTACCAGCGGTACAGGAATCATGACCAGTATTTTTGACCATTATGGATTATGTAAGATTGGAGATATGGCAAAGCGTAAAAATGGAGTTATGGTTTCTAAGGTCCCTGGGAAAACATTGGCTTATTCTTTATTTAATTTACAAAATAGGGGAAACCTTTTTGTTGGCCATGGCTTGGATATTTATGAAGGACAAGTTGTTGGATTGCATTCCAGAAGCAATGATTTAGTTGTTAATCCAACCAAAGCTAAACAACTGAATAATATTAGAGCAGCTGGGAAGGATGAAGATCTCATCTTGGTTCCCCATATAAAGCATACACTAGAGCAAGCACTTGAGTTTATTGAGGAAGACGAACTGGTTGAAGTGACACCAATGTCTATTCGAATAAGAAAGAAGACTGGCTGGAAACTTTAATGCCTACCAAGGCATAGGAGTGCCGTCACAATTAACAAAAAGTGGTTTGGTATTAATGGATAATTGATCTATGTATTTCATCATATTTTGAACTGATTCAAGAGTAGTAATCATTGGTATTTTTCCTTCTTGAATCATTTTTATAAGAGCAACAGGAACCATTTTTGTTAAATATTCTGGTATTGGATCTCCTAGTTTAAGATCAAGAAATCCCCTAGTATCAACCATTCCAGGATTAATCAATGAGACAATAATATTTTCAGGTCGAAGCTCATAGTAAAGGTTATTAACTGCTAAATGCAATGCTGCCTTACTGGCTCTATAGGAGTAAAGAGTAACTGGCGGTGCAATTTGTGTAATGGAACCTGCTCCGCTTCCTAGAAAAATAATTTTTTTCATATTCGACTCTCGAACATTCTCAATTAGTGTTTCAGTAATGCGAATTGGACCAATAGCATTGACCTCAAAACTTTCCGTAAACATACTATAATCAATCTGGCCGAATTTTTGAGGATCAGGTGCTCCTAAATACGCTGCATTATTAATCAATATATCTATTGGTTTTCCATCTAATTTATTTGCTACTTCCTGAACACTCTCTTGATTGGTGATATCAAGATTCATCAAATCAAGATTATCGTGATTTTTTGATAACTCAATTAATTCTTCAGCTTGGCTTGTATTTCTGCAAGTAGCAATAACATCCCAATTTCTTGAAGAATATTGCTTTACAAATTCCAGTCCAATCCCTCGATTAGAACCTGTAATAAGAATAGTTCCTAGACTACTCATGTATTTTTCAACCTTGGTATCATTGGGTATCCCCATTTTTCATTACTATTTTTTCGATCAATAGAAGGCATAACGCAATACTTACCTTCAGTAGTCATTTGATTCCATTTCTTGTTATCAATTTGCCAACCCTTATCTCTCATTTCATGCATTAACTCCCAGTATACTTTGAGAATAGTATCTTCATGTCTCCCAACAATATTAGGCATATCATTGGGTCCATATTTTGGTTCTTGTGTTTCAGCTATAGCTTTATCTTCATAAATATTTTTAAGGTTCCTTTCTAGAGCAAAATCATCCATTTTTTTATCGGTCATAAAGTTTCTAAAAAAATAATATCGCATCATTGTTGAGGTTTGTGTAATGGGCGTTGAAAACTCATAAAAAGCATTGAATTGACCAGAGTTAATAGCACCAATCTCTACCTCACCTCTTAATGTTGCTCCCGCTGTAAAATATTTTAGAATTGATTTAACTCTAGTGCCTTTTTCTCGAATGCCTTCCCACTTACCTTCGCTAGGTGTGGAATCAGTTTCTATATGAGCAGTTAAGCCATAATCAGTTTTTTCAACAACATGTGGAGGAGGACGGTATGGATTATCTTGGTCTTCAAATTTTATACCATGAACCACTGGAAGATGGACGTAATCAAGATTGCTAAATTTAGCTGTATGAAAGTTGGATTCAAATACAACGTCATGTTCTAAAACAGTATAGCTCGGATCATTCATTTCAGGGATATCAAAAATAGGGTTTGCATTTTCTAAATCATCTCCAAGGAAAGTCCAAATAAGTCCATGTTTTTCCTTGGTTGGATAGGAATCAATTTTTACACCTGGGGTAGCTTTTTTAGGATCTTCATTGCCAATAGAAGGCATTCGAATGCATTGGCCTAATCCATTGAATTCCCAACCATGAAATGGGCATGCAATTAAGCCTTCTTTGCTCAGACTGCCATTAGCAAGGCTTGCTCCTCTGTGAGGGCAGACATTATTCAAGCAAACAGGTGTTCCTTTATTATCTCTGAACAAAACAAAATCAGAACCTAGCATTTGAACATATAAGGGCTCGTCTAATAAGTCAC
Organism: Gammaproteobacteria bacterium; assembly: GCA_018672815.1. The sequence goes on from JABHDX010000107.1 coordinate 5,710, forward strand.
TGTTTCTAGCTGCAACATACCAAACGTTTGTATACATTTATTGTCCTTTTTTTACGAATGAAAAATCTCAGTTCGCTACCTACTTTCTAATGTTAGTATAGTCAGAGTTAAATTTAAATAAATGAACAACGTGTAATCAAAGAAGAGTTTAAAAAAATCGGACCTTTATTTCTTATGCCTAATGTAGGCAGGATGAATGCTTTGAGTTTTTTTCCTGTTGCCATGCTCAATACTTCAGTATTTGCATTTATGAATTTCATGCAACCGTATATTCTTTCTGAGCATTTGGGTATAGCAAGAGGTATTCAAGGTACTGTTGTCGGCTCGATAAGTACCATGCAAGAATTAATCATTCTTTCACTTACAGCTTTAATGGGCGCATTAGCAGATAAACTTGGTCGCCAACCTGTTTTCTCTCTTGGATTATTATTAATGTCTGTGGCTTATTTTTGTTTTCCACTAGCAACTGAGTTATATCACCTTTATTTAATTAGAGTTTTATTTGCTATTGGTGTGTCAGCTGCATCAACTGTTTTAATAATCTATACAGGAGATTATCCTCAGGAAAAATCCAGAGCTAAATGGAATGGATTTATGGGTTTATTCCAAGGATTGGGAATTACTATTACTTCTTTATTTTTAACAAAGATGCCAGCTATTTTCCAAGAAAAAGGATTTGATGCAATTCAATCAGGAACTTATACGCTTTGGATTGGAACTTTTATTTGTCTGACTGCTGCAATACTAGTTGCAACGATGCTAAAACCAGGTTCAAGGCAAAGTAAACCCTCTAGATCTTCACTAAAAAATTTATTTCGAGATGGACTTTTTGCTGCAAAATCAGATTCAAGAATAAGATTGGCTTTTGTAGCATCAGCTGCAGCAAGAGGTGATATTTTCGTAGTTGGCATTTTTACATTTTTATGGATGTCCAACTTTGCTTTGGATAATGGCCTTTCAATTAATCAAGGCTATGCAAGAGGGGCATTTGTGATTCCTATTATAGCCGGTACTGTTTTAATAACTTCACCTATCTTTGGTTTTATTATGGACCGTATTGATAGAATCTATGGTGTTATGATTGCATTTAGCTTATCCACAATTGGTTATACCATGATGGGATTAGTTAATGATCCTATGTCTAATACAATTATACCTATAGCTATAATATTGGGTGCTGGAGAGGGTGCATGCATTATTTCATCCACAACATTAATAGGAAAAACGGCACCGATTACTATTAGGGGAACGGTTTTCGGTGCTTTCGCTATGTGCGGTGCTATTGGGCAAATTATTGCTGGAGGAGTAGGCGGTATTTTATTTGATTATATTTATACTGGACCATTTTTATTAATGGGAGGTATGAATTTTCTAGTATTACTTATGGCTATTTATACTTGGCTGAGCCGAAAAAAAGCGAGCAATAGTTCATAAAATAATAATTGAGCGTCAACTGTACGCGTAAAGAATAATTTAAGTTTAATAAAACAATAGGAGAAAAAAAATGAGTCAAGCACATCCATGGCTGGAACAAATTCCTTGGACAACTAAACAACTGCCAAGAGACCAACTAGAGCATAAGATACAAAGAGCTCTAACCTTAGGTAATATCGGCATGTTAGGAACACTTGGTCTGAATGGTCCTATTGTTAGTCCATTGGAATTCTACGCTGATAACATGGCCATATATGTTCTTCCTCAGCCTGGTAGTCCTAAATTAAAAGCTATGCAACGTGATCCAAGAGTTTCTTTTGCTGTCGCTGGTGTAATGGCTGGCTGGGTTGCAGCACAAGGGGCACAATTATTTGGTAGAGCTGAATTATTGGAGCCTGGCACAGAAGAATGGAAGTATGGTATGGGTATTTTTAGATGGCAAGCATCTGCAGCAGAAATTGGAACAGGATTTGATAAAGCACCAGAATACACCTTAATGAAGTTAGATCCAGATAGAATCGTTTATACAGAGCATTTTCTTAGGAAAGATGGTTTTGGGCCTAGACAAATATGGCGAAAAGATGAGAAAAATGAACAAGCTTCCGATGGTTTTACTGAAGCGAATAAAACCTAAATATTTATTGAAAATGATCTTTAGGTATTTTTATAAATTGAAAATAAGCACCTAAAATCAAAGTTAATAATCCTCCATAATAAAAAGGATAAGTCATATCTAGGTTATAGAGAAAAGCTCCCAAAGGTGGTCCAAAGATCATTCCAACCACTGGTGCTGCAGCTAGAAGACCAGCTACCTCTCCTTGTTCATTAGACTCAACGCTTAGGGTTGCTCCTGCATTAAGCCCTGGAGTAATCATACTGAATGCCACTCCAATTCCTGAAAACGCTAGATAAAACTGAGATAAATTTTCTACATGAGTTATGGCTATTAAAACTGATCCAAAAATTAAGAAACAGATCCTTAATAATGTTTGTGAAGAAATACTAAATATTTGTAAGACTACAGCTTGCATAAGGGTTGTTGTCAAAGCCATGGAGAGTAGCGAGATGCTTGTTGCTTTAATAATCTCACTTTGACCAATTACTCCTAATTTATCCTCAATAAAAAATGCAGCTATAACTTGAGTTCCTGTAAACACTAAAAAAGCAATACACCATCCAAATAGAAAAGGAAAAATTCTTTTATCATAAAATCTGAGGGAAGAGCTTGGAGATTCTAGATTTCTTACTTCAGGTTCCTTTAAATATTTCATAGCAAGAAATCCACCAAAAATAGCTATCAGTGCACCAACATACATTGGAAATAAGGGGTGTATAAATGCTAGACCACCTCCTAAAACTGGTCCTATCATAGTCCCTATTCCTGACGCCATACCAATTAATGCCATTCCTTTAGCTCTTTCAGATGGCTTTGTATTGTCTGACATATAGGCAACTGCAGAAGGCTGTATACCGCCAATCATACTTCCATAAATTAGCCGGATTATAAATAACATTATAAATAGTTGCATGGGTGCCAATATTTTCCAAATACCAATTTGTATACCAAAAGCAAATAAACAGTAAGCGACTGCATAAGAAAAAAGACCAATAATAAAAACAGGTTTTCTTCCAATTGTTTGACTTTTTTTACCCCAATAATAAGAAGAAAAAACTAAGGCAACATTTGAGATTGCAATCAGGATTCCAAATTGATTGGTTGTAATACCTATACTTCTAGATAGTGGGGCAAATATTATATACAAAAGAGAAAACCCAGTACCATAAATAACCAAACCAATGATTAATATAACTTTATCCAATGCAATCTTTGGTTTTTGTTCCACTATTTTTTAACTTTATTTTTCATTATTGCTAACTGTTCTTCAGTCGCTGGTTGTTGATATTTTTCTTTCCATTGATCATAAGGCATTCCATAAATAATCTCTTTTGCTTGATCGTTGTTAATATTAATATTCCTAGATTGAGCTTCTTCTAAATACCACTTACTGAGGCAGTTTCTACAAAAACCAGTAAGATTCATCAAGTCTATATTTTGTAAATCGGTTTGATTTTTTAAATGATCTATTAGCCTTTTAAAAACAGCTGCCTCTAATTCTTTTTCTTGATTTTTTTTCATGATAATTTTGTGAGATATATATAAACATAATATTAATTAGAATAGTAAAATATTCATTATTAAAGTTAAAAAAACAATAGGAAGAATTATGGAATTACCATTATCAGGAATTAAAGTGATAGAAATGACTCATATGGTTATGGGACCCGCTGTTGGTGCAATACTTGGTGACTTGGGGGCAGAAGTTATAAAAATAGAGCCCATAGGGGGCGATAAAACAAGAAATCTAAAGCAATCAGGTTCTGGCTATTTTCTCACCTACAATAGAAATAAAAAAAGCATAGCATTGGATATTAAAACTCCTGAAGGGAAAGAAATAGTTACAAAGCTACTTAGTAATGCTGATGTTTTTATCGAAAACTTCAGACCTGGCGCTATGGATAAACTGGGTCTAGGTTATGATGATTTAGAGAAATTAAATCCACGTATTATTTATTGTTCAGCGAAGGGATTTTTGAAAGGGCCCTATGAACACAGAACAGCCTTAGATGAAGTAGCTCAAATGATGGGCGGTTTGGCTTATATGACAGGACCACCAGGTAGACCTCTAAGGGCTGGCTCTTCTGTCATTGATATTATGGGTGGTATGTTTGGTGCCATTGGAATAATGGCCGCCTTAGAAGAGAGACATAGAACTGATAAAGGTCAGAAGGTCACAAGTGCACTCTATGAAAATGTAGTATATTTGATGGGACAGCACATGGCACAAACGGCTACTACTGGTTCTGCGCCTCCACCAATGTCGGTCAGAGTTTCCGCCTGGGCGGTGTATGATATTTTTGAGACCAAAGATGAAGAGAAAGTATTTGTAGGTGTAGTCAGTGATGGACAATGGAAATTATTCTGTGAATCTTTTGAAATCAATGAATTCATTGAAGACAAAGAGATGGATCTCAATGCAGGCAGGGTCGAGAAAAGAGATATCATTATTCCGCATATCCAAGCTTTATTTAAAAACTATAATAAGGCAGATTTAATGGAAAAATTAGACCAGACTGGACTACCTTTCGCTCCTATTTCAAAACCTGAGGACTTATTTAATGATGAACATCTAAATGCCTCAAATGGTTTAATTGATATTAAGGTTCCCTATAAAGAAATGACAACAAAACTTCCTTCCTTGCCTATTGAAATGAAGGATCAAAGGTTTGATTTGCATCATCCAGTTCCTGAAATCGGAGAACATAGCAAAGAGATTTTAAGAGAAATTGGTTGCGATGAAAAAACCATTGAGGCTCTATTTAGTAAACAAATCGTCTCTTAGTCTATATCTATAATTGTAGGCTGTTCACGAAAGTAATTGAGCGACTTAAAGCCTGCGTAAATACCAATTAAACCGACCACTAGTGAAACGATAGACATGGAGTAGGTAATTAAACTTTCATCTTTAAAAACAAAATCAGTGATCAATGCCACACTTGTTGGTCCAAGTGTATAACCCGTCATACTAATAACAAAGAAATAGACTGCAGTGACTTGCCCTCTAATTTGATTTGGAGTGATATTAATCATAGCCACAGGAGCTAGTGCTGTTTGGCCGGCGGCCATGACAATTTGTGGTATAAACATTAGTGTCGCTGTTTGATAATTTGGCATCAATGGAACTAAGACTGCTGCAATAGTCAATATAATCATACTGTATGCAAAGAGCATAACATGGGAACTATTGTTATATTTTTTGTATAACTTGTCACCAAGCCAACCACTCATAGTAGCTCCAAAAGGACCTCCTATTAGAAATGCAAAGCCTAACCACAAAGTGATAGTGGGTATAGAAGCACTGTATGCACGAATATACATTGTGGGTAACCAAGAAAGAAAAGCATACCCAATTAAAACTGAACAGGCCATGGATAAGAATAGCCATCCATAGGCTTCTTTTCTTTGATAAATAAATCGTATGGTTTCTTTAATAGAGATCTCTTCGCTTGAATCTCCACTTTTATTAACAACTGTCATTATTCCTTTTCTGGATGGTTCCTTAATCGAAGCCATTAGTAGTGCAACCAATAAGCCAGGTATTCCTATAAAGATAAATAAGGCTTGCCATTCATAGATTTGTCCTACTATCGGTAGAATAATAGGTGGAAAATCAGCAAAATAGGCAACTATTTGGCCACCCAGAATTAATGCAATACCTGAACCGACAGATACTCCCATATTGAAAAATCCCATTGCTGTGCCTCTTTTTTCTTTTGGAAAGTAATCGCTGATCATTGATAAAGCACTTGGGCTTAGTGTTGCTTCACCGACACCAACCCCAACTCTTGCAATAAATAATTGGATATATGTTTTGACGATACCTGTTGCTGCCGTCATAAAACACCAAAAAGTGATTCCAATGCCTATGATTGTTCTTCTACTTTTTTTATCAGCCAGCCTTCCAATTGGTATACCCATGGTGGTATAGAAAAGAGCAAATGCAAAACCAAGTATTAAGCTCATTTGACTATCAGTCAAGTTGAGGTCAGATTTTACATCGGTCACAACCAGAGACAGTAATTGCCTATCTAGAAAAGAAAGAATATAGGCAAGGGTGAGTATAACTACTCCATACCAAGCTTGCTGAGATGATGGATAATTATTCTTATTCATCAGCTATTTTTTTAATGAGTGTTAGGCTTTAATCTTCCAATGGTGGTGCTGGAGTTTGTTCTCTTGAATAATACTCTAGGCTTGAAATACTTGGTCCATAGTCCTCTGTAGGTGCAGATAACATCCCAGGGTACCTTTCTTCTGAAAAATCCCTAATATGTTTTGGAATAATATCAATGTTATCTGATTTCAACATTGTACTCATATACAAACAGTGACCTGGAGTTTGGCCCATAAGCATCCAAGGTAACCAAGGAGTAATTCTATTCCAAGTACCAGTGTAATCAACTGAGGTTAATTCTGGATTTTCTAGATCTTTAGCGGAAACAAAATATCGCATCATTTCAGAAACTTGTGCCATTTTACCAGATGATTCTCTAACCCATTTATCCGGTTGAAGTGCATTGGGGTAATACAGATGCATATCAGTATTCAAAGTAATAACATCTCCTGATCGCTTCCAAGGAAATAGCAAAGGTATTTTTCTCGGTTCACCTTTTTCTCCACCACCAAAATCTTCAGGTGCAAGAATCAGCCACTCTGAAATAGTATAGTTAAAGGGGTCATTGGCTACATGAACAACATCAACCACTTCATCAGTCCATGGATTAGTCCATTGATCAATCATTTGTCCTGTTCTGGAATCAGTATAGAAAATGACTTCTTTATTTAGTCGTCTAATGCTTCCATCTTCAGCTGCCGGCATTAATCGCGTGCATAAAAAAGTTTCGAAACCACATAATTGTTTAACAGCCTCACCTGGTTTGACACCCAAGATTTGTCCTGTGGTATAACAGATTGATTCTTTTTCAGAATCAAGATCAGCTTGAATTCTCGCCCAAGCATCTCTATTCCATGTATTGGATTGAAAATTTATTTCAGTCTCAAATTGTATTGACATTTTTTTCTCCCTTTAAAACTATTTTTTATGAATGAGAATAAGCAGTGATTATTTTCCCATTCTTGCTATTAAACATTCGTAACATTTCGTAACTTTTTATTTTGACTCTCTTAAAAGATGATTGATTATTAATTTTCTAGTTGCCTCATCTTCAATTCCTTCAACTTTCATTCTGTTTCCAGGAATATATTGTTGTGGATTGGATATGAAACCATCGATTGTCTCAGGTGTCCACATTAATCCACTCTCTCGTTGTTGAATTAAAGCTTCTGAATAAGTAAAGTTCTTAGCAACACCTGCGGGCTTACCAAAAATTTGATTTAAGTTTGGGGCCATTCGATCACGATCACCGCTCTTGATTGAATGGCAGAACCTACATTTTCCACCATCCCAGTTTTTGAAAGCATTTTCTTCTAGAACTTTTTGTTGTTTTGTTAGCTTGGGAAGCATTTTCTGATAGGAAGAATTAGAATCATAGTAATTAGGTAAATTGATTTCAGAAGTTAAATCTCTGATAGCCTCTTCAGATAGATTAGTTTTTGTAGCAAAAGGGTAAGCTCCAAAAATAAGAAAGGGTAAGTAAAAGGAAACTGATAAAAGAATAATAATCAATAACCAATGACGTTTTTTTGCTGTTTTAAGGTATTTTTTCATAATAATTAGGCAAATATATTCAAGCTAAAAACCTGATAACGAATCATGTGATAAATTCTAAAAAATATAATAAAGAGAATTAGAGTGATATAAAAAAAACCAAAAGCACTGTGTAAATAGCCAACTGTGACCCATAATCCATGGTTGATAGTATCAATACCTGGAACAAATTGAAGTAATCCATCCCACCATGCGCTCATCATTCCTGAGATACCTTGTGCAATAAAAGCACAATAAAGGCTAAATTGAAGGACATGAATTTGTGCGTAAGCAAAATCCGGTAATTTAGAATTATTATTCTGAGGGGTAAAGATGAACCAAAGTGCTATTCTAAAAAAGCTGCACACAAATAACAATGACCCTGTTGCTATGTGAAAATTACGTAGAAGTAATCTCTCTAGAGATTCAGTTGGTACGGTCGGTGTTTCAGATATATTCTTAAAGACAACTAAAAATAGCAAGAATACTATCCAGCTAGTGATTGAAGACAGAGTTTTTAATTTGTGATCATTCATAATATTTCTATAGTGTTTATAAATGATTTGAATTTATTTGCAATAGCTTCTGTATCTAAATCGGGCCCAAGATTTTTTCCTTTTATTTCATGAGTTGTTGAATCAGATTTAATGAGTTTCGTTTTTTTAAAGAATGGATACATGACATCGTCTTTTGAACACATAACCAGACAGGGACATTTTATACTTTTAAATGAATTAATAAGATCCTGATCCCATATTGCATGATGAGATTGATGTGAGGAATAATGAGCTCTAAGTGCATCAAGTGTTTCTCTATGTTGTAATGCTAAATTGCCAGTAGCACCAAGAACCTCTCCAGTTAAATGCCAGACAGTATTGAGAAAATCACCATTTTCATCCGGTGACCAATCAGTATTCATATTTTTTAGTAATTCAATTTTTTCTTCTTTATCAGCAAAAAAAGGACCAATCATACTTAAAGACATAACATTGTTAGGTCGTTCTAAGGTTATCTGTGTTGCTAATGATGAACCGGTATGATGTCCAAATAAATGAAACTGATCAAGATTAAGGAAATCAATTACTTCAATTATCCATCTTGCATAATCACCAATATTAGGAGTGCCAATGGGGTCAAAGCTTTGTCCAAAACCAGGTGTATCAATGGCATACATGTTCATTCCACTCAGTTGTTTCATCATTGCCTCAAACATTAATGAAGAGCTTGGTGTTTGATGAAGAAAAATAATGGGTAGACCATCGCCTTCTGTAAAGCGGTAGTGGCATTGACCAGCTGAGGTATCTGCATAGGCTTTTTTTATCATTACTATGTAGTTTCTTGATCTTTTTTGAAGTTTTTACCAGGTGACTTAATCAATATAAATACAGAAGCTATAAATAAAATAGCATTCACAGAAGCAATCAATAGAAATGGTCCTGCTGGAGAAATATCAAATAGACGACCACCAACTGATGTAGCAATCAAAATTCCAATAGCACCAAAGAATGAACTAAAACCAATTACTGTGCCTCTTTCTCTAATGGGCGCTTCTTGTCCTATAAGGCTTGCAGTAGCTACTACCGTGCCAATTGCACTACAAGAAATTAGAATAAAAACTGGTAAATTACTCATATCAAGAGGGGAATCAACAGTCATGATTAAAGAATAAGCCATCATTCCCATTCCCATAGCAATAGTCATCGCTGCAACTCGGTTAATACGATCAATAATCCATCCAAAAATAAATGCCCAAAATACACTGATTAGATTTGTAATAACAATGACTGGAACTACTTTCCCCATTGATTCTGCAGGCGTTAGTCCCATAGCAAAACCACTCGTAATTGCCCATTGCGAGATGAATAAACCGTTCACTGAAACATCAGCTCTGGCCAAAAAGGTGGCTGCGAATGAAAGAGTAATTCTAGGGTTTTTCATTGACTTGAGGCCAACTTTTATAAGGTCTTTGGTGTCTGGTTTGGCGTTCTGTTTTGAGTTATCTTCATTTGGTACTCCACTTTTTAGTCCCTTGTAGAAAACCCATGCCGAAATTAAACCAATTATAGCCGCTAATAGCATTGTCAACTTGGCAGCCTCAATAGGTTCAAAACCATTGCTTTCAAGGCTTTTAGGTAGAAATCCCAAAATAATAGCAAACCCAAGTACACCAAAAGCATTAAGAACTGAATGAGCACTGACAAATTTTCCTCTTGATTGCTCTGCAGGATAATCTCCAGTAACAACAGCTAAAACACAGGATAATGATGCAGCACCAATTGCAAAGAATGTTCTAAAAATAAATAGTTCTGTTAATGTGCTGGCATAAGGATAAATTGCAAAGCCCAATGAGATCAGAAGAGTTCCAAAAACAAAAACAGGTTTTCTACCTATGCGATCGCAAAGAATTCCGAATGGCCCAATGAGTGCAATAGCTATAATTTCTTGTGCAAACGCTAAATTACCAGTAATGGTTCCTTGTCCTGACATAGGAATGTCTAGGACTACGGTAAGTATATAGCCTTGTACAAAATTCATTCCAGCTAGCAGACCTATACAGATAAAACAGGAATAGAAAAAAGTAATAACATTGATCCTACTTATTCCTTCTGCTAAGAATATTGGCCCTAGTTTATCTTTCATCTATTTTCCTTAGAGTTATTTATATTTCCTCTGTTGAGAGAAATTAAGAGATTAAAAAATATTATCATGCAACACAGTAAATGTAACTGCTAATGAATTATTTATATCTTGGATAGAATGATCTCACCCCATTCATTGTTATTCTCTGGGAGCTGTATTAATGAGCAATTATTTAATTCTTTAGTCAGAGATTGATATTTCTTTATCAATGGATGTGAATCTTTAGCAGCAATGAATAAAGGTACTCTTAGTTGTTTTAAATTATCTTCATAACTGTAAACGAGATGCTCACGTAAATTTGCTCTCCAGTATTTACTTGATCGCATCAACTCAGTTAATTCAATTTGTAGTTGATTTTCATCGATGTTAGGTTTTTCCCATATGATTGCAGAAGCTTCTCTTTTATACCAAGGCCAAAAAAGTTTTGAGTCTCTGATCATATGCCAATATTTCAAAAGGTGTCCTCCAGCCCAATCTAATTCTATCTTAGGAAAGCCATATTCTAAATAATCATCAATCTCAATTTTGTCCAAAAACCAGGGTTCAATCAGTATGAGTTGATTGATTATTGCTTTAGATTTCAAAGCCAATTCAATAGACAAAGAGCAACTGTCATTTATAGTAATCACTGTTGCAGATTGAGTACAATGATGATCAAAAACTTGTTGAATAATGTTTGTATTCAATGACATTAATTGTTTTATTTTCAAATCCTTAAAAGACTCTCCATGTCCAGGCAAATCAATAGAAATTAGAGGCTTACTCTTTGCAATTGGATTCGTTAGATAATTTATTGTTTTTGATGATCCTCCTGCAGGATGGATAATGAATAATGATTCTTTTTGACCATTAAAGTTTTTTTTAAGGCTAATATCTCCTTCTTTGCAGTGAATAATTGAGTTCAAGAGCTCACCATCCAATGATTTTTGTTCTTGTTTCTTATAGTGAGATGAAGCTGGGAATTTTAATAAATGCTTTTTTGATTTTTCCAATGCTTCTTGGTGATTCAGTGAATTTTCTATAATGGAGATACTTGAAGGTTTGAGCCTTTTTAGAGATTTACTTAGGGGATCAGAATCAGCAGCTGTGATAAAATTTGGAATGGTTAATTGAGGAACAAACTTCTCATTTCTATACTGAAAAGCTGCACCATAAGCTGTTCTATAATGGTCACCCGATCTCAAAAATTCCAGCGTATTTTCATGCAGTATTTCTGGAGGAGAAATATCAAAATTCATTCTAGCTTCTTGTGTTCTCTCGTGCCATGGAAAGAAAATAAGCTGTTCCCTCATTCTTGACCAGAGCCAGGTTAAATGACTCCCATCCCATTGAGGTATAAAAGGTGGCAGATAGTTTTTCATGATTTTTTTTAAAGCACTGTCTTCTAGAACAACAACTCCATTGCAAGCAATCGAAGAAATTCTTTCCGGAAATTGATGAGCGATAGCAATTGAGATGCTTGCACCTGTATGGAAACCATATAATCCGAATTGATTAATTTCTAATGAGTCCGCTAACTCAATGGTAGCTTCAGCAATATCTTGAATTGTAATATTTTCAGCATCAAGTGGATCAGAGCCACCATAACCTGGTGTATCTGGAGCAATAATTGTAAATTCTGATGCCCATTCATTGATTTGTGGTTTATATTCATCAGCTGATTTGGGCGATTGATGCAGAAGAAAAATAATTGGGCCTGTACCTGATACTAAGTATCTAACTTGTCTTCTACCCCATTTGCCTTGGAGGGTGCAAAATTCTGTTTTTATTTTGTTCAAAAGAATGACCTTTTTTATATATAGACTAAGTTTATTATCTTTATTGGTTAATGTTAATCAATGTGTTTATAAATCTTACTTAATACTTGATCCATCTAAGTTGATATAATAATTTTTATGACAAATATAATTTCAAGTGGTAAAGAATATATAGAGAGTTTAAAAAATAGAGATCTGAATGTTTATTTATTTGGGGAGCTCATTGAAGATCCAGTAGAGCATCCCATAATCAGACCGTCTATTAATGCATTAGCTAAAACCTATGATCTTGCTAATGAAAATCCTGATTTAGCAAGTGCTTTTTCACCATATACCAAACAACGGATTAATCGATTTTTGCATATTGCAGAAAGCGAGAAAGATTTAATTTTGCAAAATAAGATGCAAAGAAAATTAGGTCAATTAACCGGTACATGTTTTCAAAGATGTGTTGGAATGGATGCCATTAATAGCCTTCACTCAGTTACTTATGATATTGATGAAAGTCATAAAACAAATTATCACAATAGATTTATCAGTTTTTTAACAACTATACAGAAGCAAGGTTTAGTCATTGGCGGTGCAATGACAGATGTCAAAGGAGATAGATCTTTATTACCTCATCAACAATCAGACCCTGATCTTTTTGTTCATGTTATAGACAGAAATGATGATGGAGTATTTATCACAGGAGCTAAAGCTCATCAAACGGGAGTCATTAATTCACATTGGATGATTGTAATGCCCACTCTTCGGTTAACAGAGAATGATAAGGAGTATGCAATTGTTGGAGCTATTCCAGTTGATGCAAAGGGAATTACTTACATTTATGGCAGGCAATCTGGGGATGAACGACATATGGATAACACTCCAATTGATGCTGGCAATAATAATTATGCAGGCCAGGAAGCTCTTGTGGTTTTTGATAAAGTATTCATTCCTAATGAACTAATTTTTATGGATGGAGAATATGATTTCTCTGCCAGCCTAGTTGAAAGATTTACTTGTTATCACAGGCGAAGTTATGTTTGTAAATCAGGCGTTGGTGATGTTTTAATTGGCGCTGCAGCAGCAATTGCAGAATACAATGGAGTGGAGAAAGCCTCTCATATTAAAGACAAGCTGACTGAAATGACTCATCTCAATGAGACCATTTATGGAACAGGTATTTCATCTAGTTATCAAGCTAAGAAATTGAAATCAGGCGTATTTATTAATGATGATTTGCTTGCTAATGTTTGTAAGCATCATGTAACTAAGTTTACCTATGATATTGGTCGCTTAGCACAAGATCTAGCTGGCGGACTGGTCGCATCCATGCCATCTGAGAAAGATTTAAAGCATCCTAATTTAGGAAAAATTATCAAGAAGTATTTAGCAACCAAGTCTAATCTAGATCCTGAGGATCGTATCAGAATACTGCGTTTGATAGAAAATATGACTTTAGGTAGAAATGCTGTAGGTTATTTAACTGAATCACTGCATGGTGCTGGATCTCCTCAAGCACAAAGAATACAGATTTCAAGGCAAATGCAATTGGATTTTAAGAAGGAATTGGCTAAAGCACTCTCTGGTATTATTCCTGAGAAAGAGTCCTTACCAGTGTCAGAAAATGAATCGTATATGGATCGAGTATTTAATACCAAAAAAGAAACTGATTAACTATTTAGCATTAATTAATGGTATGGAGTCTAGTACCCAGTTTTTTTCTTTTTTTCTAGCAGGACAGGGAATTGAAAAAGCCATATTATGTTTATTTTTATCAAGAGTCTCACTATCAATCTTGTAACCTTTAGATTCCCAACCTTTCATGGTTTTTCTATATTGCCCCATAATTAAATCTGCAGGAACCAGAACTTCTTTTGTCATTGTATCTGGAGTAACTTGTGGTCTGAGGTCAGTCATAACAGTTATGTCTTCCCCAGCGATGACAAGATTTCTTTCCATTACCATATCATCCCATTTTTCCTCTAATATCCAATTTCTCATATTGACAAAAAACACTTTAGTTTGGAATTGATTGATGGGCTGTTCAAAGAAATATTGATGAAACCAATTAATTTCTTTTTTTGTATGGATTTGTGTGATGACCACATTTGGACCATGATAACCACCAAACACAGTCAATTCGCCAGATTCTTCCCTTGCAGTTTCACCATAGACATCTTGGTCTAGTGGAGGTGCATCAAATAATTGTTCAAAATTGGCCCCCCAAGCTGTTTCAGTAATTTTAGATGGATTGACTTGATAATCATTTTTTGATCCCTCAAAACCATGAGTTGGATGGATAAATTCATTATGAGCTGGGTCTAGAGCATTTTCAATAGATCGCTCATAGTTATAATTTAGATCTATTGTGATTGTTTTATTAGATCTCCAACCATCTGCTCCATATTCTTCTATTTCATATAAAGGAGGTCTTTCCTCTTCATTAAGATCTCCTAGGAATGCGAAAATAATATCGTATTTTTCAATAACTGGGTAACTGTCTACTTTTGCTCTAGCTGGAATCTTACCCTTAAGACCTAAAGAAGGAATTCTGATACATTTTCCCGTTTTATCAAATCGCCAACCATGATAAGGACAAGCAACGGTGTTATCTTCTGTATGGCAAAGTCCTCCTGACAAGGAGCCACCTCGATGAATACAAACATCACTTAGGCAATGAGCTTTTCCATTACTGTCTCTAAAAGCCACAAAATCAAGACCAAGTATCGTTGCTTTCAAGGGCTTTTCTTTAAGCTCTTCACTAAGACAAACAGGGTACCAAAAATTTATATACATTATTATTCCTAGAGTAAAAAAATTAATTAATTATAGTATTAGTTATTAAATTTTTATAAATCAATTAGTAACTAATTGTAACAATATCCTATTTTAAGTTTATATAAGAGGTATCGAGTCAACAACCCATCCTTTCTTCTTTCTTCTTTCTGGGCTAGGAATTGCGTATGCATGAGATAATTTATTTTGATTAACCAGATTGCTATTAATTCTCCATCCTTTTTTCTCCCATTGATCCAAGAGTTTTCTGTAGCGTTTTATTGGCTTATCCATAGTTACAAAAAACTCATTTTTTATTGTTTCTGGAGTTAATTTTGGCTGCAAATTTATAAGTACATCACGGTCTTGGAGCGCCACTACTTGATTGCGTTCCATGACTCTTTCATCATGTTCTGGTTCAATCAGGAAGTTTCTAGTATTAATAAGAAAAAGATTAGTGCTCGTTTCATCTATTGGCGTTTCATACATGTATTGATGAATAAAGATATCTGTTGTTGGATGAATGTGAGTCCATAACATTGATATTCCATGATGACCAGTTCCTGCTTCCATGACTGCATTTTTATTCCGACCTGAGGCTTCACGCATCTTCTTTTCTTTTAATGGAGGTGCAAACATCTGGCTAAAAAAACCAGTACCCCATTCTGTTTCTGTAATATTTATAGGCGGTGATTTATAATCATCATCTTCTCCAGAAAAACCATGGGTAGGATGAACAAATTCGTTGTGCGCACCATCAATCCCATTTTCTATTGATCGTTTATAGTCGATATCAAATTGAAAGTATTGGGTTGTAGCTCGCCAACCTTCTTCCTCGAATTCATTAACTTTCATGATTGGACAACGTTCTTTTTCAGGAATATCTCCAAGAAAACAGAAAACCAGACCATATTTTTCATCAGTAGGGTAAGAATCAACTTTCGCTCTTGCTGGAATTTTTGCATCTGTACCTAGCGAAGGGATTTTTTGGCAAGTTCCGTTTCCATCAAAACGCCATCCATGGTAAGGACATTGAATGCAATCACCAATTACGTTTCCTCCAGAGAGGGAACCACCTCGATGAATACAAACATCACTTAGGCAATTGACTTTTCCTTTGCTGTCTCTAAATAAGACAAAGTTCTGCCCAAGCATTTTCTTTTTTAATGGTTTTTCAGTAATATTTTTACTCTCATCGGCTACATACCAAAAATTGATATACATTAATCTAGCCTTGATCTTTTTCTTTATTGAGTTTTTCTTTTTGACCCGTAGGGGTGAAGACAGCGATCAATATTCCTAAAGAAATAGCTCCTATAATAGTAGCTAATTCAATCATATATTCTTGAGGGTAGACCCAAAACTCTACTAAGATTCCCCATCGCCCTATGATTTCATAAGAGGTATAAGCAATAATTGCAGTTGGTATTGCGTATCGAATTGCTCTTGTTACATTCCAGAATTTACTGAGTCGATAGACTAGGAATAAGGACCAAGCGGTATTGATAAAGAAAAATGCATAGGTGAGAGGATGCCGGTCTCCAACAAACGAATCTTCATATAGTAATAAAAGTACAATATAAAAAAACCAAATTACATATACTGTTTCCATGGCCGTTACAGCGGCATAGTTTCTCTTATAACCCCTTGTAGGTCTTCCTGTTGAAAGCTTCATATTTCTTTGGAAAAATCTAAAGAAATTACATTTCGTCTCTCGATTGAAGAAAAAATATAGGAGACTTGTCATCAAAACACCTATGGAGGATTGCATCACTAAGTATTCAGGAAATTTATTAATACTGCCATCAGGAAGAATTTGTACGATATTTAAATACTCTGCATAGAAGACAAATGAAAACTCAATCCATCCTGTCCAAAGAAAAAATCCAGCAAAGTAACCCAACCAAGTTGCCGGTACTTCTTTATCATTTTTCATTCCAATAAAAAGTAGAATTGAACCTAGAAGACCTAATATAAATGCTGCTTGGTACTGATAATTGGATCCAAAAAACTGCTCTACTAAGACCATGAGAGTATGGCCTAAGCCTTGTGTAATAAAAACAACTATAAAGGCAAGTAAGCCAACAAATGGAGGTCTATAGAATAATTCTTTAACTGTTTGCATGACTAAACTATAACACTACCTGGGTCATAATTGAAAAGTCCTAATTCTTCTTCGTTCATATGATCTTCTTTAGTGTACTTATCTGGATTAGCCCCTGTAAATCTTTCTCCTGCTTTTTTTGAATGCTCCATTATAAAGTGTGCTCTTTCAACTCTAGCATTTTCATAACGATTAATTATTTCACTAGGGCTAGAAGAGTCGTCTATTATTCGTCCGATAACTACAGCATCTTCAATTGCCATAGTCGCTCCTTGTCCCATGAATGGGACTACGGGATGTGCCGCATCTCCAAGAAGGGTAACTTTTTCACTAGACCATTTATTTATTGGCTTTCTTGTAAAAATACCCCATTTGTAACATCGATCTGGAGGGGTAGCGGCTATAATATTTTTAACTTGCTGATTATAATCTGAAAAAACATTAAGGACAGTTTCAACTTTTGACGGAATTGACCAACCTTCTTCGGCCCATTCATCGGTTGTTAGAAATCCAACATAGTTATAGATATCTCCATTTCTGACTAGATATCTCGCAAAAACTCTTCCTGGAGATATAAATGCTGAAGATCCACATTCATCAAAATCACCTTCACTTAGGTCTTTTGTTGCTACCAAACCTCTCCAAGCAACATAACCTGCAAATTCTGGATCATCATCACCAATAATAATGTTTCTAACAGTTGATTTATTCCCATCAGCACCAATGACAAAATCAAATTCGTATTTTTTGTTGTTGGTAAATTTAAGTTCGACTGATTCAGATGTTTCTTCGATACCACAAAGCTGATGATTAACAAAAATAGAGTCTGGTGAATTTTTTTTAAGCTCTTTAATTAAGACATCATGGATATCGGCTCTATGAAGTTGAAACTGATAAGCACCGTATTGTTCTAGCATTTTTTTACCACGATGAAGTGGGACAATCATTTCACCAGTTTTGTAATGTCTCACACCCTGATGTTCATGAGCCATACCAATTTTTTCTATTTCTTTCCCTAAATTTAGATACATCAAGCCTTTTGTTGCATTAGGCGTGATGGTGAGTCCAGCTCCCACTTCACTTAAAGTGGGTGCTTGTTCAAAAATAGTGACATCCATACCCTTTTGAGATAATGCTACGGCTGTCGTCATACCTCCAATACCAGCACCTACGACGGCTATTCTTTTTTTATTCATTATTTAGTATTTACTCCCATTTTAAAGAATTTATGATATTACCATTTGTATTGAATGAATTATTAGTAGTTACAAAATGTTACAAGAATGATTATGAATTATATAAAAAAATCTACAAAATAGGTCTTAATAAACTCATTTATTTATATCAAAGAATAATAAATATTGAATTGATTTAAATCAATATCATCTGTCACATTTATGAGAAAGATAGTAGATAGAAGAAAAATAGGTTGCCAAAAGAATGATTCTCTGTTTAATAGTGCGATAAAAGAATAACAATAAGAGATTATGAAGAATATAATGTATATATTTCCGGGCCAAGGATCGCAATATCAAGGGATTGGCTATGATATTTATAATAATTATAGTGTTGCAAAGAACACATACGATCAAGCGTCTTCTATTCTCGGATATGATATGGCTGAACTCTCTTTTAATGATCCCGAGCATAAAATTAGTTTAACCGAGTTTACGCAGCCTGTTTTATTAACTCATCAAATTGCATGTTATAGGGTATTTAATGAATTAACGAGTCAATCCATTCAACCAATATTGGCTGCTGGACATAGTTTGGGTGAATACACAGCATTAATAATTTCGGAAATGCTTTCTTTTGAGGAAGGCTTGAATTTAGTTAGGAAAAGAGGACAACTTATGAGCCAATTTGGTGACGGTTCAATGTTAGCAATGCCACTCGAGCAAGATGAAGCAATGGGCATTGCTGAACGATATAATTGCCAAGTTGCAACCATTAATCTTGCAAAACAAACCGTTATAGGTGGGACAGATCAAGACATAGACTTATGTCAAAATGCTTGTACAGAATTATTTCCAAAAAAGAGAACTGTAAAGCTCGATACAGAGGGCGCCTTTCATACTGACTTAATGAAAAAAGCGGCAGACGAATTTATGAATGATTTAAATCAAGCCCAATTCACCTTATCTAAATTGAAAGTGTTATCAAATTTTACAACTGATATACATAAAAAAGATGGAAGCTTGACCAAAGAATTATTGTTTCAACAGTTATATAGACCAGTCAATTGGCTAGGTTGCATGAAATCATCAATAGCTTTTGATATCGATACTATTGTTGAATTTGGTGGAGGAATTGGTATCGGTAAGAGTCCTGCCGAGAAAAGACCTAATTTAGAATCAATAACTAAAAAGAATTTTAGAGGTTTCGGTCAAGAGATTAAATATTGTTCAGCCATCAATACAGAGAGCATAGAAGAAAGTGTTATATATTTAACCCAATAGATTCATACATATGATTAGAAAAATTAAATTTATCAGTCTTTTTATATTGATAGTAATGCCATCAATAAAAGCTGAAATAATAATAGATGGAAAATTAAATGAAAAAGAATGGCAGGATGCACAGGTGTTTAATGATTTTTATGTAACTGTCCCTTTTAGTTTAGAGCCCACTCCTCACAAAACACAAACTCTTTTTTATTCTGATGATTCTGGATTGTATGTTGCCTTTATTAATGCACAAGACGAAGAAACAAGAGATAGGAGAAAGCATCAGAGAGATAACTTGCATCAAACTTATGATAGAAATGTAGTTGTTATTGATTTTGATAATAATGGAAGCACAGGCTATATGCTTGGCGTTTCTTTAAGTAATTCATTAATTGATTACACGATCACTAATGAGAACCAAGTAGATAAGGATTGGGATGGAGAATGGTTCGCAAGGACTTCAGAGTCTGATGAAAATTGGTACTCTGAATTTTTTATTCCTTGGACTATGGTTCCTATGAGCCAGCAAGAGGGTGAGAAAAGAACCATAGGGTTTAGTGTCAGTCGACAGATTAGGTATCTAGGAAATTATGTCGCTTTTCCAAAAGTGACCCCCCAACGACCAAAATTCTTATCTAAGTTGCATAAAATTCAAGTGGTCAAGTCCAATCCTAGCCGTGTTGATTTTTTCCCATATGTAGTGGCTAATAATGATTTTATCAAAGATGATTCATCCTTTAATGCAGGAGCAGAAGTATTTTATAACAATGGTCGCGGCGGTGAAATTAGCGCCACAATAAACCCTGATTTTGGGCAAGTTGAAAGTGATAATATTGTTGTTAATTTCTCACCTAGGGAGACATTTTATTCTGATAAGAGACCTTTCTTTACTCAAAGCCAGTCCATGTTTGATATCAGTTTGGATTGGTACCCAGGCTTTGAGTTGTATTCACTACTCCATACCAGAAGAATAGGAGATGCACCAAATTATGATTGTTCACGCTATTCTCTTGCTGAAGGAGGAAGTAATGAATTGGTATCTGAATGTGAAGATAATCAAGTTAATAGTAATGGTATTGATGCCGCTATTAAATACATACAACTTGGTGAAAAAACTGATTATGGATTATTCTCAGCCTTTGAATCGAATGAGAATTTTAGTGAAGGAAAAGATTTTTTTGCATTCAGAACCTTGCATCGAAAAGATGACCATAAGATTGGATATATGGTTACTCATGCTGATAAAAGCTTTATCAATCGACAAGCAACTGTTAATGCTATTGACTATCAGTATCTTCCAAGTTCAAAAATAAAGATTGAAAGTTTGGCAATGGTATCCAATTCTAATGAAGATGAAGCTGGATTTGGTAGCAGAACAGCTGTTTCTTTCAATCCATCTAAAGAATGGAAATATGGTGCTGAGTATTATTATTTTAATGAGGATCTCAATATCAATGATATGGGTTACTTATGGAGAAATAATTTAGCTTCATATGGAGCAAGTGTTAATTACACTCGAACAGATTTTCCAGAAGACTCATTCGTAAATAATCGTTCCTATAATTTTGATTATTGGGACCAGAATAATGCAGATAATGAAAATTTGAATGAATTCTATACTTTTTTCTTTCGGCAAAGCTTTAAAGATACTTCCTCATTAGGCATCAATATTTTTGCTAAAGGGGAAGGCAAGGACGATGAAATAACAAGAGGAAGTCTTGAAGCACCATTTATAATGCAAGATGCTGGTCACAGGTTAGAGTTTTCTTACCATAGCCGTATCTATGGTTTCTGGCAGTATCAGTTAAATACGGCTTATGAATTTTGGGATTATTATTCATTCACTAATGAGGCTAAAAGAATAGGTGGGGGTTTTTCTTACACACCTCAAGATAATTTAAGATTTTGGTTCAGGGTTTCTCATGGCACTAATACTAATTGGTTAACATACATAAACGACAATCATTATGGAACATTCAAGCAGATTAGAAGCAATATGAACATAGGAGCAAGATGGTATCCGAGTGAAAAGCAAGAATTGCAAGTTAAATTAGAAATGCTTTCTTTTAGAAACCAAAAAGGCGAAGGATGGTTTGCTAATAGTTCAGGTTTTTTAGTCAGAAAGAATCAAGCTGAAGAGAGTATTAATATTGGTAATATATCATTCCAGATTCGATATAAGTATGAAATAGCACCCTTATCTAATTTCTATTTTGTTTACACTAGAGGCGGTGGTTATGATTTTGATGATCAAGCCAATACTTCCAAAATAATAAGAACCACATGGAGAGAGCCTGAGGGTAATCGATTGGCTGCAAAAGTAAGAATTAGGTTCTAAGATCTAGGTTTGTTCGAGCTCTATCAGAGTCCCCATAAAATCTTTTGGATGCATAAAAATTACAGGTTTATTATGAGCTCCATTTTTAGGCTCGCCTGAGCCAAGAACGGTTGCTCCTTTAGCAATCATCTCGTCACGAGCTTTAAAGATATCTTCAACCTCATAGCAAATATGATGCATTCCGCCTTTTGGATTTTTTTCGATAAATTTTGCTATCGGTGAATCATCACCAAGAGCTTCCAATAGTTCTATTTTTGTATTGGGCAATTCTACAAAGACAGTAGTAACACCATGTTCTGGCATTGCAATAGGTTCAGAAACTATTGCTCCAAGGGTATTGCTATATATATTGCTAGCTTCTACTAAATTAGGGACAGCAATGGCTACATGATTTAATTTGCCTATCATTTTTGTCTCCTCAGCTTATTTAAAAAATTCTCAATCATATTACTCGCTTCTGTTTTTACTGATTTACTCTTATCAGACAATGTTTCTTTAATCATTTCCAGTTCATTTTGAAAATCCTCATCATTCTCTATCTGCTCAATTAACTTTTCTTTGGTTAATTTATCTAGCCAAAGCTTTTTCTGTTTCTCTCTATTAGTAATTAATTGGCCAGTTTTTTCTAAGTGTTTTCTTAATTCACTCAGTGTGATCCAGCATTGATCAATGTTTTTCAGTTCAAGAGCTGAGCATGATAATACAGGCACTTTCCAGTCATTGATTCTTGGTTTTAAAAGCTTCAAAGCATTTTTATAGTCCAAAACAGTGCTTCTGGAGGTTGCTTCCAGGTCTCCATCTGATTTATTGACAACAAGAATATCGGATAACTCTATGATTCCTCTTTTGATACCCTGTAATTCATCGCCTGCACCTGGATTCAAAAGAACGAGAAAAATATCTGTCATTTCAAATGCTTCAGTTTCAGCTTGGCCTACACCTACAGTTTCAATCAGAATAGTATCAAAACCTGCAGATTCCAGGATAACTATTGACTCTCTGGTGGACCGATTAACGCCACCTAAATTCATTCCAGAAGGGGAGGGCCTTATAAAAGCATTTTCATTACGACTCAGTTTCTCCATCCTAGTTTTATCACCAAGAATGGATCCACCTGTGAGAGAGGATGTTGGGTCAATAGCTAAAACAGCAATGTTTCTATTTTCTTTTAAGATCTCAAACCCGAGAGCTTCAATAAATGTTGATTTACCTGCACCAGGAGGCCCTGAAATAGCTATCCTAATACTTTTGTTATTACTTTTAGAAAGTTGATTGAGGAGTAATTCTGCAGTTTTTCTATCTTCTCTTTTTTTAGACTCAACTAATGTAATGGCATTGGCAATAGCTTTTCTATCTTGAGATTTTATTTTTTTTATTAAATCTGTTATTGCTTGTTGTATCAACTCAGTCCTCAAATTCAAGTATAGTTTGGTCAACCATTAGATTATCGCCTTCTTCAGCTAATATCGATTTTATTTTTACCTCTTCGGGTGCTCTTAAGCTATTTTCCATTTTCATGGCTTCTACCACAGCCAGTTCTTCCCCAGCTTTAACTGTTTGATTTTCAGTCACACAGACTTTTATGAGAAGTCCAGGCATTGGTGATAAAAGAAATTTAGATAAGTCGGGTGGAGTTTTCTTTGGCATTAATTGGTTTAACTCAGCCGTTCTTTTCCTAGTGACTAAAGCTTTAATTACTCGACCTCTATAAGTTAGGGTATAGCCGGGAAAATTTTCCTCTATTTTGAATAAATGTTGTTGATCCTCTGTTATGACCTCAACAATTGGGTTATTGGCACTTTTATTAATTTGATATTTTTTAGTATGTTCTGCTTCATGAATTGTAAAGTTAGCATTATTATTTTCTAATTTAAGAGTAAATAAATCATCATTTATAATTACTGACCATTCAGTTTTATTCGTAATCAGGGTTTGGATGCGTTCTTTTTTTTGATGATGATAGCAAGCTAATACAGAGGCAAATAGTTGATTCATTTCTTTAGAGATATATTCACCTTGGAAGCCATCTGGATAATGCTCTGCAATAAAATTTGTCGTGGTATACCCACTAATAAATTCAGAGTTCTGCATGATAGAGCTGAGAAAATTTAGATTATGTGAAACACCTGCAATATAGTAAGAATCTAATGCAACTAACATATTTTCTCTTGCTGTATTTCTATCAGGACCATATGTGATCAATTTTGCAATCATAGGATCATAAAACATAGAAACTTCACTGCCCTCTCTGAAGCCAGTATCCACTCTAATGAATTGAGATTCAGTTGGAGTCAGGTAAGAAGTCAACCTACCTATCGATGGCATAAAATCTCTATAAGGATCTTCAGCATAGATTCTACATTCCATCGCCCATCCTTTTATTTGGATATCCTCTTGCTTGATGTTTAATTTTTCACCTGAAGCAATCAAAATCATTTGCTCAACAAGATCCAGCCCAGAAACCATTTCAGTTACTGGATGCTCAACTTGAAGACGGGTGTTCATTTCTAGAAAATAAAACTGTTGATTCTTATCAACAATAAATTCAACTGTGCCTGCCGATTGGTAGTTAACTGCCTTGGCTAATGCCACAGCTTGTGCACCCATTTTTTCTCTAGTATCTTCATTAATAAAAGGAGAAGGTGATTCTTCAATAACTTTTTGATGCCTTCTTTGAATAGAGCATTCACGCTCCCCAATATATATCGTATTACCTTCACCATCAGCGAGAATTTGTATTTCTATATGGTGTGGTTCTGTTATGAATTTTTCTGCAAAAACTCGATCGTCACCAAAGCTAGTTCTACTTTCATTTTGAGCCCTTTCAAACCCATCACGGCATTCTGCATCACTATTGACCACCCTCATGCCTTTACCTCCTCCACCAGCACTGGCTTTGAGCATTACTGGGTAGCCAATACTTTTAGCTACTTCAACTGCTTGATCTGCATCTTTGAGTGCTTGAGTAAAACCTGGAATAACATTGACTCCTGCTTTTTCAGCTATTTTTTTAGACTCAATTTTATCTCCCATATTGATAATGGCTTCTATATTAGGACCTATAAAAGCAATATTTTTTGCCATTAGTTGTTTCGCAAAAGATTCATTTTCTGATAGAAATCCATAACCTGGATGAACCGCTTCTGCACCTGTGGCTTCACAAGCATTGAGGATATTTTCAATGACAAGATAGCTTTCCGATGATGCGGATCCGCCAATATTTATTGCTTCATCAGCCATATCGACATGCATGGAGTAAATATCAGCATCAGAATATACTGCCACAGTTTTAATGCCCATGGATTGACATGTTTTAATAACTCTACAAGCAATTTCTCCACGATTGGCTATCAGTATTTTTTTAAACATAATGTTTTATAAGGGTATATTGTCGTGTTTACGCCAAGGATTGATTTGTTCTTTATTTTTTAACATTTCAAAGGAATTAATCAATTTTTCTCTGCTCTTGTGGGGCATGATAATATCATCAATATAGCCACGTCCTGCAGCAATAAATGGATTAGCAAATTTTTCTCTATATTCATCCGTTCTCTTTTCAATTTTATTTTCATCTCCAATGTCTTGTCTGAAAATGATTTCAACAGCACCTTTTGGTCCCATCACAGCTATTTCTGCCGAAGGCCAAGCGAAATTAACATCTCCTCGTATGTGTTTAGAGCTCATGACATCATAAGCTCCTCCATATGCTTTTCTTGTAATCATTGTTACTTTTGGAACTGTGGCCTCTGCATAGGCAAATAAAAGTTTCGCTCCATGTTTGATAATGCCTCCATATTCTTGAGAAGTTCCTGGCATGAATCCCGGGACATCAACAAGAGTTAGAATGGGAATATTAAATGCATCACAAAATCTTACAAATCGAGCACCCTTTATAGAGGAATTAATATCGAGACAGCCCGCCAATACCATAGGCTGATTAGCAACAACACCAACTGTTGATCCGTTTAGGCGAATAAAGCCAATTACGATGTTTTGGGCATAGTTTGATTGAACTTCAAAAAAATCTCCTTCATCAGCGACTTTATGGATGACTTCTTTTATATCATAGGGCTTAGCTGGATCTTCAGGAATTAAAGTATCCAGAGATAGGTCTTCTCTATTTGCAGAGTCTTGACACTCAATAGTGGGTGATTTTTCCTTATTGTTTTGAGGGAGATAACTTATAAATTCACGAGTCATCAATAAAGCTTCAGTATCATTATTAAAAGTTAGATCAGCGACTCCAGATTTTTTACTGTGTGTTGACGCACCGCCTAACTCTTCAGCAGTAACTTCTTCATGAGTGACTGTTTTAACAACATCCGGGCCCGTGACAAACATATAAGAACTGTCTTCAACCATAAAAATAAAATCAGTCATTGCAGGAGAGTAAACAGCACCACCGGCACAGGGACCCATGACCAAAGAAACTTGAGGTACAACCCCGGATGCGAGAACATTTCTTTTAAATACTTCTGCGTATCCACCAAGTGACACAACACCTTCTTGTATTCTTGCTCCACCTGAATCATTCAATCCTATAATTGGTGCACCATTCTGAACGGCATGATCCATTACTTTACAAATTTTCTCAGCATGGGATTCGGATAAAGAGCCACCAAAGACTGTGAAATCTTGGCTATAAACGTAGACTAATTTACCATTAATTTT
The DNA here is from genome assembly GCA_018672815.1 of Gammaproteobacteria bacterium. The sequence goes on from JABHDX010000107.1 coordinate 32,130, forward strand.
TCCATAACCAGTTACTACTCCATCGCCTGGTATCTTTTGTTTGTCCATTCCAAAATCAATAGCCCTATGTTCGACAAACATATCCCATTCTTCGAAACTTCCATCATCAAGAAGTATCTCCAATCGTTCTCTAGCTGTTAGCTTTCCTTTTGCATGTTGCTTTTTGATTCGTACTTCACCGCCACCCTCACGAGCAGCTTGTTTTCTTTTCTCTAACTCTTGTATATTTTCTTTCATGTTCTATTTGATTAGATCTAAAACTTTGATTGCAGCACTATTTATATTTGTACCTGGACCAAAAACTGCTCCTACTCCAATTGATTCAAGACCAGGTATATCTTGTTCAGGAATGATCCCTCCACAAACTACAAGAATGTTATCAGAATTTTCTTTTGATAATGCGTCTATTAGCATTGGAACCAGTGTTTTATGACCCGCTGCTTGTGTGGACACTCCTACAATATGAACATCGTTCTCAATGGCCTGTTTTGCCGCCTCTTCAGGGGTTTGAAATAATGGGCCTATATCTACATCAAAACCCATATCTGCAAATGCTGTCGCTATCACTTTAGCACCTCTATCATGCCCATCTTGTCCTAATTTAACCACTAACATTCTTGGTCTTCTTCCATTATTTTTTTCAAATTCTAAGATTTTTTTCTCGATACTCATAAAATTTTTATCTCCTTCATACTCACTACGATAAACACCACTAATAGATTGAGAATTCGCTTGATGTCGACCAAAGACTGTTTCCATAGCCATGGAAATTTCACCCACTGTGGCTCTGGCTCTTGCAGCCTCAATAGCAACTTCGAGTAAATTAGCGGTTTTGTCTTTTGATGCATGTTCTAAAGTTTTAAGAGTTTTCTGGCAAGTTGATTCATTTCTAGAACTCTTAAGTATTTTTAGCTTCTCCAGTTGTTTATTTCTCACGTCTTCATTATCAATAGAGAGAATATCCACTTGAGCTTTATCATCAGATTGATATTTATTTACTCCAACTATGATTTCTTCTTTTTTGTCTATTTTGGCTTGCCTAATAGCTGCCGATTCTTCAATTCTTAATTTTGGCACACCAGCTTGAACTGCTTTGGTCATACCACCAAGTTCTTCAGCTTCTTCAATTAACTTTCTCGCTTCATTAACAAGAGAATTTGTTAAAGATTCAAGGTAGTAAGAACCAGCCAATGGATCGACAACTTTAGTAATGCCTGTTTCTTCTCTTAGAACCAATTGTGTATTTCTAGCTATCTGAGCAGAGAAGGGTGTTGGCAAAGCAAGAGCTTCATCAAAAGAATTAGTATGCAATGACTGTGTTCCTCCTAAAACAGCTGCCATGGCTTCGATAGTCGTTCTCATAATATTATTATAAGGATCTTGACTTGTTAGGCTTACACCTGAAGTCTGACAATGCGTTCTAAGCATTAATGATTTTGGGTTTTTAGGCTGAAATTCTTTCTCTATCAGTTCTGACCAAAGAAGTCTGGCTGCTCTTAATTTGGCAATTTCCATAAAGAAATTCATACCAATGCCAAAGAAAAAAGATAGTCGAGGTGCAAAGTCATCAATATCAAGCCCTTTATCTATAGCAGCTCTAACGTATTCAAGACCATCTGCTAGAGTATATGCTAACTCTTGGGTGCAGGTAGCGCCAGCTTCCAACATATGATAACCAGAAATAGAAACAGAATTGAAAGTAGGTAGGTACTTTGAAGAATAGGCAATAATATCAGCTACAATTCTCATAGATTGATTGGGCGGGTATATGTATGTATTTCTGACCATAAATTCTTTTAAGATATCATTCTGGAGTGTGCCCTTTAACAGTGTTTGATTCACACCTTGTTCTTCTGCAGCTACAATATACATAGCCATAATTGGAATCACTGCACCATTCATAGTCATAGAAACGCTCATTTTATCCAATGGGATCTTATCAAAGAGTATTTTCATATCTTCAACACTGTCAATTGCTACGCCGGCTTTTCCAACATCACCTGTGACTCTAGAATGATCAGAATCATAGCCTCGATGGGTGGCTAGATCAAAAGCAACTGATAGACCTGTTTGACCGGCTTCAATATTGTCACGATAAAATTTATTTGATTCTTCAGCTGTAGAAAAACCAGAATACTGTCTCACAGTCCATGGTCTCTTGGTATACATAGTTGCTCTTGGTCCCCTAGTATAGGGAGCAAAACCTGGAAAAGAATCCAAATGAGCTATGTTTTCAAGATCTTCTGAGGTGTAGAGAGGTTTAACATCAATTCCTTCTAATGTTTTCCATGTCAACTCTTCTAATGACTCACTGTTGAGCTCATCAGTTGCTTTTTCTTGCCATTTAATTTTAGACATTTATCTTTCTTTGTTTACAAAAAATAGTTTTTAATGGTTATATTGTATAGTTCTGATTGGAGCAATCATAGAAGATAACTAGAAAAAAAATAAAGAAATAGTTTCAGTTCTTCTTTTAAAATGCAATCAATACAAAATATAATAGAATGTTAGATATGAAAAAGAGAAAATTATGAAATTAGGAATAGGATTAGGATATTCACCTGCAAAACTTAATATTCCAATGGACGATATTTTAGAAGCGGAAAATCTTGGATTTGACTCAGTTTGGGCTGCAGAATCCTATGGCTCTGATGCTGTTTCAGTTGCTTCTTATATACTTGCTCAAACAACTAATATAAAAGTTGGAACAGCAATTATGCAAATGCAGGCTCGTACACCAACTATGACGGCTATGACTGCATTATCATTAAACGCCTTATCCAATAATCGTTTTGTGCTTGGTTTGGGTCCTTCAGGACCTCAGGTTGTAGAAGGTTGGTATGGCCAAGCATATGGCAGACCATTAACACGAACCAAAGAATATATATCCATTGTGAGAAAAGTTATTGCAAGAAAAGAAGCACTTACTCATGAAGGGTTTCATTATCAGATTCCTTTCAAAGGTGAAAATTCTTCAGGTCTTGGTAAGCCTTTAAAAAGTATTTTGCATAGTACAGGTGATTTAAAAATATTTACTGCATCCATAACACCCGCTGGCTTAAGGACTTCTGGAGAAGTTGCAGATGGCGTGTTTCCAATCTGGATGAGTCCTAATAAATTTAATCTAGTAGGTGAATATATTGAGGAAGGTTTTGAGAAATCTGACTCTAATAAAGATTATAGTAGTTTTGATGTTGCACCTTTTATTCCTGTTGCTATGGGAGATAACATTCAGTTCTGTACGATGGCTATGAAACCTATGTTTGCATTATATATTGGTGGTATGGGAGCAAAATCAAAGAATTTTTATACTGATTATGCCAAGCGATTAGGCTATGAGGAAGCCGCTGAAACCATACAAGAACTCTATTTAGCAGGTAAAAAAGAAGAGGCTACTATGGCTGTACCAGATGAATTAGTTGATGAGTGCGCTCTTATCGGGCCGCCAGAAAGAATTAAAGAAAAACTTCAATCTTGGAAAGAATTAGATAAAACAGGTAAGCTAGGAACATTAGTATTGGGAAATGTCAGTAAAGAAGCAATGCGTGTCATTGCTCAAGAAGTTCTTTAGTAAAAGCATCATGAATTATAAAACTTATTTTCGCTTTTTAATTTTTACCCCAATAGCAATGATATTTATTGCAGTAGCTTTAGATTTTACATACGATTTTCCTGAGTCCGTAAATGGTTATTATGGGCAATTGGCATCTGATGGGTTTAGTAATGCTTATAATTTGCAATTAGTCTTCGCACTATTGGCCTTCATTATGGATATTTTGATGTGCTTTTTTGTTCGGTATTCTCGTGAGTTATGGATATTAATTATTGCCGTCTTTTATGTATTCGCCTCAATCATGCCAGAACTTACAATTATGTCTCCCTTATCTATTGTGATGGTACAAATAGCGAGTTTGATGGCGGGTCTCAAGATTTCACTGGCCTATTTGAGCCCACCTATTAGAGATTTATTTTAAAAAAATAGAGAAGGGGGTATTTAAACCCCCTTCTTTTTTTATTCAGCCTAATAATTTCTTTTTTGTTGTTAAATTAATTTTCTTAGGTTTTTTATTTTCAGGAATAAATCTTTCCATTCCAATGTATAACATTCCATTGGAAAGGGCCGCTCCTTTAATCTCCATATCATCTGAAAGAACAAAATTTCTAATAAAGCTTCTCGCTGCTAGCCCTTGGTGTAGTAAACCTTCAGTGGCTTCCTTGGGGCTGTTTCCAGTTATTTTTAAGTTCTCTCCAGTCACTTCAATATCAATATCTGTTTCTTCAAACCCAGCTACTGCCAATTCAATGGTGTATTGTTCTTCAGAAACTTTACGAATATTGTACGGAGGGTAATTCACATTTTGTGATTTTGAGTTTGCCATAATTGACAACGCGTCAAATGTTCTATCGAATCCTACAGCAAATGGAGAAATATCTCTCCAAACTGAATCTAATACCGTATTAACCATAATGTACTCCTTTTTTAAGCAAGTTAATGATGTGGATCCATTATTGGCATCCACAATTATTACTTATGGACAGATTTTGAGTTTTCAAGGATTGAAAATTTTTACTTAAGGAGAAGTGGATTGGAAATAAAATTTTCTCCAAAGTCTTATACCTATCATTAAAGAGACAAACCAAAGAATAAATTCAATCCAATTAGGATTTGAGTTATAACCAAAAAAACCTTTAAGAAAGACACCTATTGCCCCTTTATCATGTAAAAGATGAGTGTATTTATTTTTACCATTTAGGTTATAAGAGTACAGACTGGAATTATCATCAATATTAAGTTCTGATTGTGGTTTTAGAATATCCCAAACTCTTACGATATCTGTTTTATTTTCTAAACCTACCCATTCAAGATGATCTCCCTTTACTAAAAATTCTTCTGCTTCATGGGTTCCATAAGCCACCATTCCTGAAGCAAATATCACCAACATGAGAGTTGTTGCTTGAAAAAAGGTTCTAAGATGGATTCTCCGACCTTGGATAACTATCAAATAACCAATAAGGATTGCCAATATCATTCCTGAGAAAAAGCCAACATATGAAAATGAACCAAGTATTGAGAAGCTACTGATCAGAAAGATAGCAGTTTCAAACCCTTCTCTTAAGATGGCAAAGAAAACGACCAAAAAGACGCCCCAGCCTGAAGTGCTTATAGCCTTTTCTGTTTCAGATTCTAACTCACTTCGATCACTAACATGTTTTGATAGCCAGAAGATTACATACCATAGTAAACCAGCTGTTAAGAACATCAAAAAAGATTCAACTAGAGCATCGATGGAAGCATTGCCAATGGATTGTTTAATATTATTGAGAATGATTCCTATAATGACACTGGCTATTAATGCAGAAATAACTCCCATCCAAAGCTGTTTTATTTCCTTTGTTAGGCTGTTTTTTTCTAAAAGTGTAAAAATGATTCCTACTATCAGGCAGGCTTCTAAACTTTCTCTAAAGACGATAATAAATTCATTCATTATTTTTTCTCAAGTAAAATTGATAGTTAATCTTAAATAATATTATTTTTTTGATCAAATCAATATAAGAATTTAGGCGATAGTGGGAAAGCTAGAGAGTTATGAGAGTTGTGTTTTCCCACTGTCTTTTTTAGGGGTTCTATTATAGCTAGGGGATTATTTAGAATCTGTAACGAACTCCCAAATTATAGGACCTTGGTCTTTGAGTTCTAATACCATTCTTAGGAGCTCTAGCAACAATATTTTTTGAATCCGTTATATTATCTATGACCATATAAAAATCTGTTTCTTTATTGATTGTCTTGGAAAAAGATAGATCAGTAATTGAATATGAATCTATACCAGTATTAGCTTCACAGGCTACAATTGAACAGGTTTCTCCATAGGACATCATTCTCAAGTGAGTATTCCAGCCAGTCACTGTTTCTAGGCTTAAAAACATAGTTAACTGAGATTTTGGAAGATTCGGAAGGCTCATACCTGCTCTTACATTACCCCAGAAATCACTATCAAAAGTGGTATCAAACTTGGCATCTGTATTTGTGTAACTGAGACCAGCTGAAATTTTATTACCTGTTTCATTAATATGTTGAGTAGTTGCAGCTATTTCAAAACCACTAATACTAGATGCTCCAGCATTGAATGTATCACCAATATCACAACCTTCAATTACTCCAGATGATGAAGATCTACACTCACCGAACATATTCGCATACTTTGTATCAAATCGGATAATTTCAAATGAGTTGTTATCGCTTAAATATTTTAGACCAATTTCAATATTATCTGCTGACTCGGGATCAGCGCCACCTGTTGTTGGAGTAAACCCTTCATGAAACCCTCCAAAGAAGGAAAAACCATTATCAAGATCATAGTCAAAACCAATACCAAATAGTGTTTCATCATTATTTGCTAGAGTCTTTGGGTAACCTTTTGCAGTATTAACTTTAGTTCTTGCTGTATCTATATACCTTTCTTGGGCAATTTTCCAATTTTCAGATCTTATACCAGCAGTGATAGTTAGTTGACCAAAATCTATTTCATTACTGATAAAGAATGCACTTGCTTGAGCTGTAGTAACTCTATTATTGCTTGAATATCCAGGCATACTACTTGCCACTAGAGCCGATAAAATGCCATTAGCCCAATTAGTTCTTTCATACCATTGCATACGATCTTCATCGTCTTTTGTATCTCTATATCCAATGGTAATTGTTTGATTGTTCAGTTTAATATTTGAATTAACAATAAGGCCTTCTGAGCTATAGGAACGATTATTATGTTTTAATTTAATTGACTCTGCAGTTGTATTGGTACCTCGAAGAATTGAAATGGCAACAGCGTCTCCTGCATTAGCATAATCAATAAGATTGTTAATGCCTTTATCAGACCCACCATATCCTATCTTATCTGTTTTGAACCAATCTCTTGCAAAATCATTTACATAATAAGTAGCACTCAAATCTATATTTCCAGTACTCATACTGTAGCTGAAAACTACTTGATTATGTTCATTATCCATTTGGTCATAATCAGTAAAACCATATCGCATATGAGCATTGGATCTATAATCACTTTCCGTTAATCCAACATAAGATTGATCCGATATTTCATCAGAATCTTGGAACTTAATATCTAATTGCTGGTAGAGATCTGCATTAGGATCATTGTTAAATCTCAATTTAACAACTACATCAGTTTTATCAAAGCCAGTATCTCCATTGGTATGCTCCATATCATCGAAACCATCAGTTTTATGCTTTAATCCTTCCACAAGAAAACCAAAATTTTCTGAAGAAGAGCCATAGAATAAATGGGACTTCATATTCCCATCAGAACCAAATTCTTGATTCAAGAAACCTGAAGTTGATTCAGGAATAGGAGTGCTGATTAAGTTTATAGCACCACCAATAGTGTATGGCCCAGTTTTGATTGCTGCTGGTCCTTTGACTACTTCAATACCATTGATTCTTGAGAATGTTGGGAAATAATAAGCAGAAGATGCAGCATAAGGAGCTGGTGCTATTAGAATTCCATCTTCCATCAATGTAATTTTACCTGATCGATCAGGGTAGGTTCCTCTTATGCTAATATTAGGCCGCAATCCATAACCTTCCTCAGGTCTAACATTGATACCAGGGACGCTTGCTAGTGCCTTATGTATATCCATAGTTTCAAATTTTTCTAAGTCTTGTGCAGAAACTTTTGTTGCAGAACCAGGAAGAGATTTTTTACCTATGATCGTTATGTTATCAATTTTATCTAACCCATGATTTGCTGCTTCAACATTAATAAAGATTATAAGAGAGAATGACAAAAACCAGATTCTTATGAAATTCATTTTATATCTATCCTTAATTAAATATTATTTATATTAACTGATAATGATTATCATTAACATAAAGGAATAATAATCAATTACAAATATAATGCAAGCATATATAGTTCCTTTTTTATATATCTGAAAAAAATAGTTACGAATAAATAAATTTATATAAGTTCGTTAATCCTTGATCTTGGTTTCCAAAATATCATCGATTGTTTTCACAAACCTTGTTAATCTTTTTTGAAATTTTTTTGATTGTTTCTCGTCAAAAGAAGCTATGATTTTTGCAGTGATATTATTTATAACAGTTCTGGTATTTTCATCTTCAGAATTAAGAGAATTGACATGATCTATTAATAAATTATTATCATTTTTTAAAGCTAATATCCTTATTAATTCTTGATCCCATGTTTCTTTGTTATCAATTAATTGGTATCTAGAATCTTCTATATTGGAAATATAAAAAGAAATTATATTTTTTTGTTTAGTATTCAGTTTGACTCCGAATAGCTTGAAGAATCTTATAAAACTTTTACTCAGAATTTCGTGATACTCTTTTGTTTCTTTTTTTAGTGTTCTTCTTTTTTCTTCACTCAATGAATTTAAATGCATTTCAATCTCTTGAATTTGTTCATCTGAAAGTGTTCTAGATAATTCAACAAAATAAGGTAATAAAAAATCTCTAGTATTAGTACTAAGTTCTATACCGCTTAGGTAAATATTATCTATATCCTTTCTTGTTGTTCGATTGTCTAAAGCTTTGAATTTAAGAAGCAGTTCTTTGTATTTTGGTAATTCAGATTTTGTATTCCAATTTTTAAAATCTGCAGCTGAGTTTCTTATGAAAACTTTTTGATTCTCTGTGAAACTAGCATACTCCAGTATTTGATTTGCAATGTATTGATCTATTCTTTCATACCAGAGTTCTCCAACAACAGAGCAAGAAGCTATGTTTATTGTCAGAATAATAATTATTGTCTTAAAATTTTGTTTTTTCATGTTCTGTAGAATTTATGAATTCTGAAAATTAGGTACTTGGGTAGGCACTTTCCAATAACATTTGCATGTTCATAGACGAAGAAATGGCTGATTGATGTATCATCCTATTCTTATTAATTTTATTATAAAGAGTGTCTCTTAGTAGAGGAGTTCTATTGGCACTTAAGATGAAGGATTCCATCCGATCAGGAGTAAACTCTTGACCATGTATACTACCAGCTGCTTTTGAAATAGATTCATTCATGAGAGTACCTCCCATGTCATTAACTCCTGCATTGAGACAACTTAATGCTCCAGATTGTCCTAGTTTGACCCAGCTTGTTTGTATATTGTCAATTAATGGGTGAAGACTCAGTCTTCCAATTGCATGCATTAAAAGAACTTCTCTAAAAGTAGGCCCTGGTCTTGCATGTCCTCTTTTATACATTGGTGATTCCATACTGACATATGGCAAGGGTATAAATTCAGTAATTCCTCCTGTTTTTTTCTGCAGGTTTCTCAAGCAAAGCAGATGAGTAGCCCAATCATCAATAGTCTCCTGATGGCCAAACATAATGGTCGATGTGGTCTTGATACCAACTTTATGAGCTGTACTTATAACTTCTAACCATTCTGAAGTATTTATTTTATCGGGACAAATTTTACTCCTAACTGAGTCATCTAATATTTCAGCAGCAGTACCCGGCATGGTTTTTAGTCCTGCTTGTTTAAGTAGTTCTAAGTATTGTTCTAAAGAATAACCTAATGTTGAAGCACCATGATGTATTTCTAGGGCTGAAAATGCGTGGATATGAATATCAGGAACTCTTTCTTTGATAGCTCTACAAATGTTTAAATAAGTTTCTCCATCAAAATTAGGGTGAATACCTCCTTGAAGGCATACCTCAGTAGCACCACGATTCCAAGCCTCTAATGCTCTGTTTGCGATTTCTTCGAATGAAATTAGATAGGGTTTACCGCGAAGATTTTCTTTTGTTTTTCCCTTGGAGAAAGCGCAGAAATGACATCTATATTTACAGATATTCGTATAGTTAATATTACGCGTTACAACATAACTAACAGCATCACCATTTACTCTTTCTCTGAGTGCATTGGCATGATTCAAAACATAATCTAAATCATTTCCTCTTACTTTGAATAGGTCCTTGATTTCAGTTGGGTCCAACTCCATTCCATTGCTTGCTTTATGAACGATTGAGCTAATATTGAGATTGGGTTGATGATTCTGGTTGATCCAATTTTCATATTTTCCAGTTTGAGGGCTATCTAAAGATTCACCGCAACGCCATAAATTTTCACGTCCAAAGCCTTCAGAATCAGATAATTCATTTATATAGGGTGTTAGCTGTGGATTAAACCATTGTTTATCCTGAGAGATGTATTCAGGGTATATCGTTAATCTTTCTTGAAGTTTCTTGCCTTTTTCAGTCGTCACTCTTTCCAGTAATTTTAATTCTGGCCATGGGGATTCTGGATTTACATGATCTTCAGTGACTGGAGAGATTCCTCCCCAATCATTAATGCCAGCATCAATGACTTGTGGCAGTGCAGACATGTTTAAGTTAGGTGGACATTGTATATTCATTTCTTGACCAAACATTAGTCGAGACATTGATAAGGTCCACAAAAGTTCTGATAAATCAGGTGTGGTTGCATTCTTCATTTTTGTATCAGGCTTGGGTACAAAATTTTGAATAATAATTTCTTGTATATGGCTATATTGATTATGCAATTTTTTGATTTCCAATAAGCTTTCAATTCTCTCTTGGCGTGTCTCACCAATACCAATAAGAATACCAGTAGTCAGTGGAATCGATTGTTGACCTATATGCCTCATAGTTTCTAATCTAATATTTGGATTTTTATCTGGAGACCCAAAATGAGGCATTCCCTTCTCACATAATCGATCAGAGGAAGATTCAAGCATTATACCCATTGAAGGAGAGATCTCTCTTAATCGGGCTATTTCTTCAGAATTCATAGTGCCTGGATTTAAATGAGGCAAAAGACCTGTTTCTTCCAAGACAAGTTCTGCCATCGCGAAAAGGTAATCAAGTGTTGATTCATAGCCTAGATATTTTAGGTCATTTTTCGCCACTTCATAGCGCAATTCTGGTTTTTCACCTAAAGTGAATAGGGCTTCTTTGCATTGGTTCAACTGACCATCTTTTGCAATTTTTAAAATCTCTTCAGGTCTAAGGTAAGGGTTTTTTAGTTTTCTTGGGACTTTAGCAAAAGTGCAATAATGGCATACATCTCGACACAACATCGTAAGGGGTATAAAAACTTTCTTGGAGAAGGTAATAACATTTTTCTCTTGATCCCTTAGTACTCTTGCTTGTTTCATCAACTCCTCTAAGGGCATCGATTGACTTAACTCTATATATTGATTTATTGAAGGATTTGGCATTGTGTATTTATAGCTTTTTAAGCTTTGTATAACAATTATTATTTATGATAAAAGAGAATTTATGGCGAAGTAATGGATTTAAATTTCTTGAAGTCATTTTCATCATCTAGATCCAAGCTCAATGCTTTGTTATTAAAAATCCTGATTGTTATATTGGCATTTTCAGCTGAGCGTACATGTTTTTTAAAACTATTCTCGCCAAATTGAAAATCAATCATTCTAGGCATATCTAATATTAAAGCATTGGTACCTCCATCTTTATTAGCTTCAACTATAGTTATTCCTTTTTTATGAGAATCTATAAATAGCTCTACATCTGCTTGTGTAACAAAAGGAAGGTCAATGGATAAGTACATCATTCTTTTTACATTTTGCTTTTCTATCCAGTTTGATGCTTTTTCAATTTTTTTCTTTAAACTATGAACATCAAACTCATCAATGGTTATAATTTTCTTTATAGATAGAGATTGGATCCATTCTGATTCATGGGTCATCACTATAATTTTATCTATTGTTTCTATTTTATTGAGAATCTTTAGTGTTTGAGATGCTAATGTTTTTGTCAGTTCTGTTCTTTCTTCTTGATTTAATAGATGAGAAAGTCTGCTCATTGATGCATTAAAGTTATTGATTGGGATGAGTGCCCACACTACTTATTCTCCTGCTAATTCTATTTCTTGGGCAAAATCTAAAACACCATGTGCAAGTTGAATTTTATCTTGATCATTATGCATTACAGTATTCATCACTTTAGTTTTAATTCCCATATCATCAACTTGCGATACTAAATCTTGATCCAGTACATCAAGAATCAAACCATCAATCAGGCCATCGTAGTGTTTTGCTATTGTGACAACCGATGGTTCCAGCCCCAGCTCTGCCATTATTTTTGTTGTGGGACCTTTTATGGCTTGACCATCTACTACTGGTGAAACAGCAATCACTGGAGTAGAAGCAGTTTTTAAAAAAGTTCTTATTTCAGATAAAGAAAGAATTGGGTCAATACTAAGATACGGGTTTGATGGAGCAAGAATGATTGCCTTTAGATTATTGTCATTCATTTCATCTAAGACTGTTTGCGAGGGCGCAGCTTTTTTTTGCTTGAAGGAAATTGATTTAACCTTTGGTATGCATTGTTTTTTAACAAAATATTCCTGAAAGGAGAGTGTACCAATATCACTCTCAATTATTGTTTTGATCGAATGATTACTCATAGGTAAAATTTTGCTGTTGATATTCCAGATTTCTGAAACTTTTTGAGTAATCTCAGACAAGTTCTTTCCATTTTGTATTTCTTTGGATCGATATACATGCATTTCTAAATCTTTATCACCCAGTTTAAACCAATTATCAGCTCCAAGTTCACTCATGATATTATGAGCTTTCCAAGTTTCTCCAGTTCTACCCCAGCCAGTTTCTATATTGTTTTCACCTGCTAACGTATAGATCAATGTGTCAATATCAGGAGAGATATAAAAACCTAAGTGAAGGAAATCATCTCCGGTATTAGCAATAATTGATAATTCGTCTTTATCAGTGATTTGGTCCAAGCCCCTACATAATTTTGCTCCACCAACACCACCGCTCAATGCTAAGATTTTTTTCTTTTTTATCATTAGCGAAATAAATCCTCATTTTTTGGTCGAATTAGGTCATTGATCGTATCTGTTTCAGAATGTGTATTAATGCCTTTAATGATCACAACTGGAATACCTTCATTGCTCTCTCCCATAACTAGCATTGCTGCTGCTGCGAGTTGGTCAGCCCAAGCAATGCATGTAGTCTGTAGTTCTCGTTGAAAAAGATCAACAGCTTTTTGCCTTAGGTCAATTAAAGTTTTAATGCCTGATGAACCCAATGCATGTCCTGTGGTTCCTAATCTCCATGCTCTACCCATACTATCTGTTATAAGAACTCCAACATTTACATTTATTTTCTTGGACAGATAACTTCTTATGGTTTGTGCCGATTGATCTGGGTTTTCGGGAAGCAGTAGTACCTTTTCATCAGTTTTATCTGATTCTATATTAGAGCGATCAATCCCAGCATTCGCAAGGATATGACCTAATTTATGTTCAACAATAATGACACCATTACTTATTCTAATAATTGACCTAGATTCTTGTAGTATTAATTCAACTATTCTTGGATCTTTATCGGCTTTTTTTGCAATTTTTATAGCTTCTTGACTTGGGTTAATTGTTGATAATGAAATTAAACGGTTTTCTGATTTTGAGATAATTTTTTGAGCGATGACAATTACATCATGATTTTCTATAATTAAATTATTTCTTTTGATCCCATTGACTATTATTTCTCCAATATGATCACCCGATTGAATAGCTTGAATGCCCTCAATTGCCTCGATAGTTAATGAGTTAGGTTTGGATTTAGCTTCCATCAGTAAGGGTTTGAATAATGTTAGTGTGAAGTAATCTTTATACCTGAAGATTTTAATTTATGTCTTTTATTGATAAAGATTAGGATTGATGTCAATGCTTCAGCAGCTGCTGAGTTTTCTATGCAACCAGCATCCCAAGAGGTTAGACCTAGGTCATTGATTAGTTCTATCACTAGTTTTACTGCTTCTCTGTCATTGCCTGTTACTAGTACTTCTGCATCAATTTTTTTATTTGATCCAATCAAATGTGAACCAATGTTTTGCAATGCTGAAACAACTTTAACTTCATCACCTAAGAATATTTGTGCTTCTAAGGCAGCTGACCCTTGATTAGGTAATGTTACTTTTGTGACATTACCTTGCAGAGGAACAGTTGTATCGATAATGATCTTTCCTATTAAATGATTTTTAACCACGTCTAATGTTTTTTGATGACTGGAGTATGGCACCGCCAAAACAGCTAAATTGCAAATTTTGGAAGCTTCTATTAAGTCTAATCCAATAATTAGTTCAGATCCTTTCTCTTTATTTAACTCAATTGCGGTTGCTTCAGCTTTTTCTCTTTTTCTTGAACCTATGATGACTGTATAGCCATTCTGAGCCCATTTTTTCGCTAGCGCTGAGCCTAGTGCACCTGTTCCACCGAGTATGGCTATAGTATTTTTATTATTATTCATTTGTTTCTTCTGGTACGACTCGAACTGCACCATCTGATGCGGAAGATGCCATTAAGGCATAGGCTTTTAATGCGTCACTAACGATTCTATTTCTAGATCTTGGTTTCCATGCTTTTTTTCCTAAATTATTCATAGCTATTCTTCTGTTTTCTAACTCTTGAGCAGTTAGATCTAACTCGATTATTCTGTTTGGTATATCAATTTTAATGATATCTCCATCTCTTATTAACCCAATTTCACCCTGAGATGCTGCTTCAGGCGAGATATGGCCAATTGATAGTCCTGATGTACCTCCTGAGAATCTTCCATCTGTTATTAATGCACATTTTTTACCCAAGCCTTTGCTTTTTAGATAGCTTGTAGGGTAGAGCATTTCTTGCATGCCTGGTCCTCCCTTTGGCCCTTCATAGCGGATCACCACAACTTCACCAGACTTAACATCATTATTCATGATTCCATCAACGGCATCATCTTGGCTTTCAAAGACATGTGCTGGCCCCTTAAAAGTTAAGTTATTTTCATCGACTCCAGCAGTTTTTACAATGCATCCTTCTTTAGCAATATTTCCCTTAAGGACCGCTAACCCTCCATCAAGACTGTAGGCATTATCGAGATTTCTTATGCAGCCATTTTCACGATCAACATCCAATGATTCATAACGTTTATTTTGAGAAAAAGGTTGTGTCGTTGGAATCATTCCTGGTGCTGCAGAATAAAATTCTACAACCTTATTACTTGGCGCTCTGTTAATATCCCAAGTTTCGATAGCTGATTTTATGCTCTCGCTATGAACTGTATTATTATCAATATTGAGTAATTTAGCTTTTTCTAGTTCACCCAGAATAGCCATCACTCCTCCGGCTCTATGTACGTCTTCTAAATGATAATCACTACTTGGAGCCACTTTACATAAATTAGGCACTCTTCTTGATAAGCGATCAATATCCTCAATGGTGAAATCAATATTGGCTTCTTTTGCAGCTGCTAATATATGCAATACAGTATTTGTCGATCCTCCCATTGCAATATCCAGAGTCATAGCATTTTCAAAAGCTTTTTTATTTGCAATTTGATGAGGTAAAACTCTTTCATTATCATTTTCATAGTAATCTTTAGTGATGTTTACAATTTGTTTTCCTGCTTCTAGAAAAAGATTTTTTCTATCGATATGGGTTGCCAGGACACTTCCATTACCAGGCAAGCCAAGCCCTAAAGCTTCTACTAAACAATTCATGGAATTCGCTGTAAACATTCCTGAGCATGAACCACAAGTTGGGCAGGCCGAACGTTCCACTGCTTTAATATCTTCATCTGAGACAGATGAATCTCCGGCAAGAACCATTGCATCTACGAGATCTAATTTTGTTTCTTTACCTTTTACTATGCCTTTTCCTGCTTCCATAGGCCCTCCAGAAACAAAAATAGTTGGAATATTTAATCGCATTGTAGCCATCAACATTCCAGGTGTAATCTTGTCACAGTTCGATAAACAAACTAGGGCATCAGCACAATGGGCATTAACCATGTATTCAACTGCATCAGCAATAAGTTCTCTAGAAGGAAGGCTGTAGAGCATTCCTGAATGACCCATAGCAATACCATCATCAACAGCTATGGTGCTGAATTCTTTGGCAACACCACCACTGTTTTCAATTTCTTTTGCAACCATTTGACCAAGATCTTTTAAATGAACATGACCAGGGACAAATTGTGTGAATGAATTTGCAATAGCAATAATGGGTTTACCAAAATCATTTTCTTTCATACCAGTAGCTCGCCAAAGAGCTCTAGCTCCAGCCATATTACGTCCATGTGTTGAAGTTTTCGATCTATATTCAGGCATCTTTTTTAGTTATTAATGTTGCTCATGATATTAATGCTTTTATTATCTCATTTATTCATAATAATTATAATTGTCATGGTACAGTAGTCACATAAAATTATTGATTTATACTTCTTGTTTTCAATTTTTTAGCGATAATAAATATATGAGTAAAGAAAGTAAAACATCTAAAGTTGACGGTATAGACTCCTTAGAGAATGAAAAATTCGAGAAAGAATGGGCTATCGAACTAAATGAGTGGACAGAATCTCTCCAAGCAATTAAAGAGAGTTATGGTAATAGGCAAGTTAAAGATTTATTAGCTTCATTGCAACAATATGCTCTTAGTCAGGGAGTTTCACTAGGCGGTGCAACACTCAATACTCCTTATCGAAATACCATACCTGTCTCTGATCAACCAGCATATCCAGGTAATATTGAGCTTGAGCAAAAAATAGAAAATATTATTCGTTGGAATGCGATGGCAATGGTTTTGCAAGGCTATGATAGTGGTAAAGGCGTAGGTGGTCATATTGCAACCTATGCATCAACTGCCACAATGACTGAAGTTGCCCTCAATCATTTTATTAAATCAAGAACGGATGCTTATCAAGGTGATATGATGAATATTCAGGCCCATGCGTCTCCTGGTATTTATTCAAGAGCTTTTTTAGAGGGTCGTTTATCAGAAGAAGAATTAAAGAATTTCAGGAGAGAATTACAACCAGAAGGTGGTTTACCATCTTATCCTCATCCTAGAAGAAGACCAGAATTATGGCCAAGCCCAACCGCTTCAATGGGCTTAAATGGCGTGTCTTCTATCTATTATGCAAGATTTGCAAGATATCTAGAAAACAGAGGGTTAACCAATAAAAAAATAGGAAAAATATGGGCATTTTTAGGCGATGGTGAGATGGATGAGCCTGAAACATTAGGCACTATTAATATTGCTTCTCGAGAACAATTAGATAATTTGGTTTTTGTTGTCAATTGTAATTTGCAGCGACTTGATGGGCCTGTGAGAGGGAATGGTAAAATTATCCAAGAATTAGAGGCTATTTTTAGAGGTTCTCAATGGAATGTGATTAAAGTTATATGGGGTTCAGAGTGGGATCCATTATTCTCAATAGATCACAATGATGTCATGCAAAAAAGAATGGATGAAGTGGTTGACGGTGAGTATCAGATGTATTCCGTTTCATCAGGCGAAGATCAGCGTAATCATTGGATTGAGGGAAATCCAGAATTAGAATCGATTATGACTCAGTTGAATGATAAAGAGCTCAAAGATATCAAGCGAGGAGGTTTTGATCGTAAGAAGTTATATGCAGCATTTGATAAAGCTTCAAAGCCAAATGGAAAACCTACTGTAATTTTAGTAAAGACACTTAAAGGGTATGGTTTAGGCGAGGGATCAGAGGGAAGAAATATTGCTCATCAGAAGAAAACAATGAGTGATGAAGAGAGAATTGAAATCGCAGAGAGATTGAATATTCCTCTTTCAGATGAAGACAGAAAAGCTGCTAAATT
Organism: Gammaproteobacteria bacterium; assembly: GCA_018672815.1. The sequence continues at coordinate 49,781 of JABHDX010000107.1, forward strand.
CTATATCCCTGATCCTGCTTCAGAAGAAATGATATACCTTAAAGAAAGAAGAGATGATTTGGGAGGCTATCAACCGATTCGTTTTGATGATTGTGAAAAAATTACTGCACCAACACCCGAATTTTTTGAAGATTTTTTCAATGAAATAGACCGTTCGATTTCCACTACAATGGTCTTAGTAAGGATTATTTCTAAATTACTCAGAGATAAGAGTATTGGTAAGTATGTGGTGCCTATTATTCCTGATGAAGCTAGAACTTTCGGGATGGATGGTTTATTTTCTCAAGCAGGAATCTATTCACATGATGGTCAAAACTATCAACCTGTGGACGCAGGAACCATCTCTCCTTATAAAGAGGCCACAGATGGACAAATTCTTCAGGAGGGAATATGTGAGGCTGGAGCCATGGCATCATTTATGGCCGCTGGAACAGCATATTCACATCATGAATTACCCATGATTCCATTCTATATTTTTTATTCTATTTTTGGTTTCCAGAGAGTGGGAGATATGATATGGGCATGTGGTGATGCTCTAACTCGAGGTTTTTTGATTGGAGGAACAGCTGGTCGGACAACCTTGAATGGTGAAGGTGTCCAACATCAAGATGGCCATTCTCATGTCTTAGCTTCAGTGGTGCCCAATCTAATGACTTACGATCCTGCATTTTCTTATGAATTGGCAACGATTGTTAGAGAGGGAATAAGAAGAATGTATGAGGAACAAGAAAATATTTTTTATTATTTAACAGTTTATAATGAGAATTATAGTCATCCCAAGATGCCCCATGATTGTGATGAGGGTATTCTCAAAGGTATGTATCTATTCAAAAGTGCTTCCACAGAATTAGAGAAAAAACACACAGGTGAGCCGATCCATCTATTGGGCAGTGGTAGCATAATGCAACAAGTTCTTGAAGCTCAGGAAAAATTAGAGAGACAAGGGATACCAGTAAATGTTTGGAGTGTGACAAGCTATAACCTATTACACAAGGATTTCTTAGAATCAAAGAAATCCAAAGAAAAATCATATCTAGAAAACATTTTAAATGATCAAACAGGACATTTTATCGCTGTTAGCGATTTTATTAGTTTATTACCTGATAGCTTGGCACATCTTTTTCCTGGTTCTTTTACATCTTTAGGCACAGACGGTTATGGATTAAGTGAAGGAAGAGAAGAACTGAGAGATTATTTTGGTATCAGTACTAATTCTATTATGGAGAAAGTTTTAGAGATTTTAAAATAGTTAGTCTTACTCGATAAGTTTTGATATTTCTTTAATATGTTCAGGAGTAGTGCTGCAACAACCGCCTATTACATAGGCACCATGTTCTAACCATTTTCTAGCTTCCATGGCGTATTCTTTAGGGGATATTTTAACTGTATTAGTATGATGAATAACATCAACATCTACTTCTTTACCAAAATCTTTAATCTGTTCTTTATCTTTTAGCACTGCTGAGTTTGGAAACATTCCAAAAGTACCGGCTTTTTTTAGAGTTTCTATTTCCTCTGTAACTAAGTCTGCAGCTAGGCAATTGAGTAATTGGCATTCAATATTAAGTTTGTTTGCTGCTTCTATAGCATTTTCAAATGATTCTCCCGAGACTAAATGGGAGCCTTTAGGGATATTTCTCGTTGTCCAGCTTAACCAAACCCTATCGGAATAATTCACAGCATTGCTGGCAGCTGTAATTCCTTCTTTTATTGAACTCATTGATTCACAAAGGATGATGTCCACTTGCTCTTCCATAATCGAACCAATAGAGGAGTAAAAGTCATCCATTATTGTTTTTGAGGGTGTTAAATCAGGTCTAAAACTAGTTTCCATTGGTGGGAAAGATCCTGCAATTAATACATCTTTATTCCCATTTTTAGCAGTCTTAGCTAAATCGATACTTAATTGTGTTAGTTCGTTTGTTTTATGTTCAATACCGTTTCTGCTTAATATGGTTGGTGTGACATAGTAATTGTTGGTAGTAATGATATTACAACCTGCAGCTATGTTGTCTTTATGAACCTCAATAATGGCATCAGGATGTTCTAATAATACTTGAGCAGACCAAATTGATTTTTTCCAATCAGGGACATTAAAGCCTCTAGAGGAAAGTTCTGTTCCCATTCCACAATCAAGAATATATTTCATTAGCAGTGATAAATAATATTAATAAAAATAAAGAAACATGAAATCATATTTATTATCAAAACAATAGTTCTAATTAAGGTTGTTTTTTATCTTCCTTTGGTAAGATCCCACTTAACTATAGAATCAACACGAATATCTTCCCACTCATTGGAGTCTATTTTATAGACCAAAATAGATTCATTTAAAGTGTCTTGATTCATTGTTGTATGATTTTCAAGGTATGACTCATGAAGAGTGCAGATCACTTGTTTTGTCTTTCCTGAATTTAAGCTTTTAAATTCTACTTTTACAATTCCTGACTTTAAGGACACAAGAAGATCTGCAACATCCATTTTTTTTCCTATACTGATTTACTTAATGCTTGCTCAATGTCACCAATAATATCATCCACATTTTCGATTCCAATGGATATTCTTATCATGTCATCTGAAATACCAGCGGCTTCATATTCCTCAGGTTCTAATTGACTGTGTGTGGTCGAAGCTGGGTGTGTGGCTAGTGATTTAGTATCACCAATATTGACCAAGCGAACAATTAGCTCAAGAGAATCAATAAACTTAATGCCTGCTTCTTTTCCACCCTCAATACCAAAAGTTAAAATACCAGAAGGTGAGCCATCAGTATATTTTTTTGCTAAATCAAAGTAAGGACTATTTTCAAGTCCAGCGTAATTGACCCATTTGACTTGGCTATGTGTTGATAAATAGTTAGCAACATTGATTGTGTTTTCACAATGCCTGTCCATTCTAACGTGCAATGACTGAATCCCCTGTAGAATCAAGAATGCATTAAAGGGTGATAATGCTGCTCCTGTATTTCTCAAAGGACCAACTCTGCATCTTCCTATAAATGCTGCAGCACCTAGTGCTTCTGAATAAATTAGTCCATGGTATGAATTATCTGGTTCATTTAAGGTTGGAAAACGTTTTGGCTCTTTAGACCAATCAAAATTACCCCCGTCAATTATGGCACCGCCAATCGTAGTTCCATGTCCACTAATGTATTTTGTTAGTGAATGGACAACAATATCAGCTCCATAATCAATAGGCCTTAAAAGATATGGCGTAGCGACAGTGTTATCCACTACCAAGGGCACACCTTTGGAGTGAGCTGCTTTTGCTAATGACTCAATGTCACAAATATTACCTAAAGGGTTTCCAATTGATTCACAAAATATTAATGTAGTATTTTCATCAACCAAATTAGATAAGCCGTCGATATCATCATGATTGGCATACCGAACCTCTATACCTTGATTTTTTAGCGTATTTGAGAAGTAATCACTTGTTCCACCATATAATTCACTGACAGATACTATGTTTTGGCCTGTCGAAGTTAAACATTGAACGGCATAAGTTATGGCAGACATTCCAGAAGAAACTGCTAACGAAGCAATTCCTCCTTCCATTTGAGCTAATCTTTCTTCAAGAACAGCATTAGTTGGGTTCATAATTCTGCTATAAATATTGCCTTCCTCAGCTAAGGAGAATAAATCAGCTCCATGTTGAGCACTATCAAAGGCATAAGACGTCGTTTGGTAAATTGGTGTTGCTACCGATTTGGTTGTTGGATCCGGTGTATAGCCGGAATGAATGGCTTTTGTTTCAATTTTCATTTTTTAAGTCCTCTATCATAAAAAAAACCTGTTAGTAAATTACTAAACAGGTTTAGATCTAAGACCATAATCCTCTTTAGCAGTATTTATAAAGCACCTGCAAGTTGGAATAAATCGGTGCAGTGCGTATATTGAATCAATTGAGTATTAAGTCAAGAGTTTTTTATTTTTGATTTTGATTTTTTTGATAAAAATAAATATATAAGATAGGAAGCATACCTGCACTATTGATGATAGCTAGAGCAATAAACCAGGCTAATTGTCTATTTCTAGCAGCTTTCCATAAAGCTGCTATTTTCCATAAAGCAGACCAAGTAATCAGTGGGATGATCCAGTAATAAATTAAAGGTGTTTCAAACATTTCTCTTTTTAATTAATTATTTCTAAAAATTTTATACCAAAGTATTCTCGCAGATCTATAAATATCTTCAACTACAGTGGGTGAATAATATTTCAGGTCTTTACTATTAATGCTTTGATAGTCTCTTCGGTATTTATGTTTTATCCATGCATTTAAGTCTGTTTTTTTTATAAATGCGAAGAGTATTTTATTTCCCCAACTGATATTTTTATTGGAGATAGCTGTTCCAAAATCTATAAGGTAAGGCCTTTTATCTTCATCAACAAAAATATTATCTTTTCTTTTCAAATCACCATGACTCACCCCTAAGCTATGCATGGCTTGAATTAAAGCCAATAGTTGATTAAAAAATTCATCATTGCCTTCTAGTTCATATTGAGATTCACGATAAGTCTGCCCATTGATGAGTTCTAAGATCAGGTCCCCCTTCTCAGTCAATCCATAGCATTTTGGTATACCTTTCAAACCTCTTAATTGTTTATATATTTTGTATTCATGATGTAGACTATTTTGGTTAAGGCGGCCTGTAAAAAATGATGACTTATTTGCCTTTTTGACAATTAAGTTGAGCCCATCAATATTGACTTTATATAAGATTCCTTGATAACCCATTTGCATGAAAGTAGCGTTATGATCAGAACGCAGTGCTTTATTAACTGAGTCAACGATATTTTTCTCAGATTTCATTTTGAAAAACTTATAAGAAGAATACTCAGAGTATTATTAGCCAAATCAATACATAAATAAAAATTACAGGCTCATAATTATGGATTAAACTTTTTTTCCAAGACCAATTCTCAAGTTCTAACGAATGAATTTTTTTGAATGTTATAGTTAGTGCTGGGGTTTTATTAGCCCACTTTTCCCATGTTTCAGGAAATAATGCTTTTAATTTTCTATCTTCATATTCAATGGCAGCAGGGTAGTAAAAACAGAAAAATGATAAGGCAATCAGGCCAGCCCAAATTTGACCATTGATGATAGCCATACCACATAAAACTAGAATATTACCTGTGTATAAAGGATGTCTAACATAGGCATAAGGTCCTGTAGTTGAGAGTTCTTTATTTTTTAGGACAAATCCTGATGCATACATTCTAATAATAAGCCCTAGAATAATTATCATTTGTGCCAGTTGAGACTGGAATGCTATATGTGTATTTGAATCAGTGGTGAAGCCAAATAGACTTACCAAAATAATACCGATACTTTGCCTCGAAAATTCATGATATCTCAATTCTCTAATTAGGTGAGGTATACCTGATAGTTTTTTTAATTCTTCAGTTCTGTGTGTCATTTTTTTATTTAACCTCTTTTTTCATTAATGGTTTTAACAAATGCTTCATCTATTTTGCTAACACCTTGTTTTTTTGCCTCACCAATAATTCCTTTGAGTGCTTTTTTAACAAAAACTTTTGGAATTCCAGATAACTGTTTACAAGCATTTGCTGTGAAGACAATGTTTTCATCCATTCTGTTTGCTATATACATTACCGCTTCATGCTCAGCTCCTTTGCCTTCAGGAGTAGGGAGCCAAAAAGGTTTCTTATGTTTAGCAAACCAAAACTGATTAGCATTTCTAAACCCAAAGCTAATTGGCATATTTGGAATTTGCATATCATCGCCAAGATCAAGGTTATTTCTCCACTTTTCTTTAAGGTGAATTTTATTTATTTTAAGCAACATATATTCAGTTGAATCAGTTCCTTTGTAGTAAAAATCTTCAGGGTTATCATTTAATTCACATTCAAAGACTTGGAAAGCAGATTTAATAATTTTAGGTCTCTCTGGATCATTGACATAATTTTCAGTGGGTGAATTTTCAAGTTCAAAAACACAATCCTTCATTTTTTCTTCTGGATCTTGTCCTGGATAACCCAAGTCAACAATATTTTTAGTTTGCTTTTTATCGTATTCCACGAAATTCATTGCACATTTTTTAATTCTTTTGATATTTTTTGAAGTATTACTGCCTCTTCTCGAAATAACAATCCATTCTCTTCTTTGTATGACTCCAAATGGAAATGATAATTGATAAGGTCCAATGCTAGTGACTCCATTTTCATCAACCGTTGTGATTAAAGCAAAAGAACTTAGAAAATAAGAGCTGGATTGATACCAATTATCATGCATCGGGCTTTCAACCCATTTTTCTTCTTTTTTTTGCTTCCAAAAATTCATATACAGATTCTAACTGTTTTATCTTTGAAGTAATAATGCTAATTTATATTTACATGGTATTTATAAAAATAGTATGTATTTACTCGACCTTAAATTACTGATAAAAATATTATGATAGATTTTAAAGAGCTTAATGAAACATTGACTGGAAAAGTTAGAGGTAATCCAGTTGCAATTAGTTTATTTGAAAAAGAGATACCAGAAGCTTATCAACAAAAAAAAGTAGTTCCATGCTCAATTGTTCGTCATGCAATGGATAAAGGGGAAGTTGTCTCTTTTGATAAACATCACCATGATTGTACTACAGGTGTATATACTGCTGGCGTTCATGAGGGTACTGATGAGATTAGAAATGGGCAGTATTTGGCCAAAAACATACCAGCCTTTACAGATGTAGGTGCTGAAAAAATTAAATCAGGTGAATATGTTTTACCACAAAATACCGTTGTGGGTATTGGAGCAGCCCCTCTCTCTGAAGTGCCTGATGGTATTCATGTTGATTGGATTGTAGTAGTTTGCACTCCTCACTGGGCTAACTTTATTGGAGGTGCTCGGACAGTGATTGATGGAACTCCTCCTAGAGGCTCTTGTGGATCTTCTTTTTGTAGTGATCTTTTTGCATCGCCTTGGCATGATGGAAATGTAGTGATTACTCCTGGTGACCTAGGTGGTAGAATGAATAATCGTCTCAAACCAGAAGAGATGTTCGTTGTCGTGCCTAGCAAATACCTTGATAGTTTATTCAATATTATGACTACCACACCAGATGCGAGAGCTGTACTTGAGGCTACAAAACCTGAGGAATCAGAATATTGGGATAAAAGAAAGCGAGCTAAAAAAGCAAAAGAGGCTCAAACTTTTGATAATATTTCTAAAGATAGCTTTGATATGAAGCTTAGCATGGACTGGGACACAGAATCCAAAGAGATGATTGCACAAACTCCTCCAGGAATTATTGAAATGGCTATTAACAATGTCGAAGATTATGCAAGAGATAATGGAATTAATGCAATTACAAAAACAGTAGTTCTAGATCAAATGAAAAGTATGGGCATGGACCCGAGTATGTTGAATTAGTTGGAGCAACTGATAAACATCTACATTTGCCACTGAAATCTAAAGGATGAAAAAAAATTATTACTAAAATCTTTCAAAATTAAGGGATAAGACTTTTATAAGGATTTAATATGACAGAGATCACAGATCAAGAGATTGATGATTTAATCTTAACTACTGCCCCTAGTGTTGCCAATCATGAAATAGAAGCTGAGCTAGAAATTATTACAGCTGAATGTGTTTTCGGCATGAATATATTCAGAGACTTGTTTGCTGGAATTAGAGATATCTTTGGAGGTAGAAGTAGTGCTAGCCAAAAAGTATTGAAAGATGCCAGGACAACATGCTTAAGAGAATTAAAAATAGCAGCTATTGAATTAGGTGCAGATGCTGTAATTGCTGTGGATCTGGATTATCAAGAGTTTTCCGGTAAAGGAAAGGGTATGCTTTTTCTTGTGGCATCAGGAACAGCTGTAAAGCTAAAGTAGTATCTACATTAATTATTGAATAATATTTAGAATATCCTGACTTAACTCTTGAGATTGTGATGCAGGACTAAAAGAAGCTATTACAGTTCCTTCTGGCCCAATTAAGAATATAGAAGCTGTGTGATTAAAATCATACTGATCTCCTTTGCCAACTTGTTCAAAATAAACGCTTAGATTTGAAGTTATTTTGCTTATTTCTGAATCATTACCTGTGAGGCCAATCAAAGAAGGTCCAAAAAAAGCCAAGTATTCTCTTAATCTAGTGACACTATCTCTTTTTGGATCAAGTGTGATTAATATTACTTGTAATTGATCATTTAGTTCTTTTTTTTGTGCTATTTTTTTTTGGATCTCTGAGAGTTTATAGATAGTTGTCGGACAAACATCTGGACAATTAGTATAGCCAAAGAAAAGTATTGACCACTTATTTTGTAGATCTTCTTTATTGAAATCTTCTTGATACTGATTAATTAGACTAAAGGGTTTTATAGGTAGTGGTTGACTTAAAAACTTTCCAGTAATTAGTTCAGGTTTTTTATCTATCAGAACAGGGGATAGTTTTAAAAATACTGCCATTAGAGATAGTATTAATAGCAGGCATCCTATGAAAATTATATTTTTTTTATCTATGGCGCTTCTCTTTTTATAGGCGCATTAACCCGAATTACTTTTTCTTCATAACTGGATTCAAAGAATAGTAGCAGCTCTACGGAGTCATCAATTTTAAAAATTTTCATCGGAGATTGAAGCATTATATGTTTACCTCCTGGTGTAAGTTCAATTTCACTATTGGCTTCTATTGTAAAATTTTTTAACTCTTTCATAGACATTATTTCTTTATTGATCTGACTTTGATGTATTTGTGTATTCTTGAATCCTGAGGCTTCAATTCTAATTAGATTAAAGGAGCTCATTGTATTATTTTTCAATAAGCCATAAGCCGACATTTTTGTTGAGTTCATTGGTGCAGCTCTAACCCAAGAGTTTTCTAAGGACAAATTCGCAAGTGAGATATCGGATATAAAAACTAATGTTATAACGGTATACTTGAGTAATTTCATTATTACACTCTAGGTCCGCAGATAACTGCTACAGGATTAAATTCAGGAAAAAATAGTGCTGAAAAGAAAGCCCAAGCATTAAATAAGATCAATATAAAAAATGGAATAAAAGCAAGACCAACAAAGATTTTTAAATATTTTAGATCCTCATTCATTTTCAACTCAGAATCATAAAGCAATCATCCTATATATCAAGTAAATCTTGAAGGTCTAAAATCTTCCAATAATTTATTAGTTCTTGCTTCTAGAATCTCTTCTTTTACTAGTTGACCCATAATACCAGCCAGAGAGATTCCACTATGCATTACTGTTAGATACACCCCAGGTAATTTTTGTATAGGACCTACTATAGGTTTTCCGTCTTTAGGCAAAGGTCTCCAACCTATTGTTGTTTTTTCTACTTCTAAATTATTTAATTCTGGAATAATTTCTTTAGCAATTGTTAATATGCGATTTTGATGCATTTTTTCAAAATCATGATTAGGGAATTTTTTCGGTTTTTTTATAAGTCTTTCATCATGTTGTATGCCCGGACCTCTTTGCTCACCAATGATTAATCGGCCATTATTTTGTTGATGAATATGAATACCTGGAGCAACAATAACTCTATTGATTATTGGTTTTATGGGCTTAGTTCTAAGAATAATTCCAGGAGTGGAAGGTCTCATCATTTTTGAATTTAGAATATTATCAGTATTAGTACCACATGCAAAAATAACTTGATTTGTTTTTATTTCCCCAACTGATGTTTTTATTGAATTGAGAGTATTGCCCTTATATACAAGTTCTTTAAATTCAGCGGGAAATATGATCTTACCTCCATTATTCTTTATTCCTTCCGAGAATTTTTTGATTGTTGATACTGTATTCATAGCACCTTCATGAATTGAATACGCTATCGTTTGAGAGTGTTGAAAGTTAGCAAAATGTTCTAATTCTGAAGCTTGATCATGGTTTATGATCTGAATTGCCAACGGATCTTGATAGCTTTGAAGCAGTCTTACATTATTTATTAATCGCTTAGAATTTTTTTCTGATTTAAACCATTCTAATGAGCCACCCCATTTAATATCCAGATTCAGTTCTTTTTGTAATTGGTGGTACGCTCTTATACCTAACTGTGCAAGAGTGTTATAGCTGAGTGGTGTTTTGTCATAGGAAGCATTTATCCATGAAAATGAACTACCGCTTGCATGAGAACCTAGAAAATCCTTTTCAATTAAAGTGACCTCAGCACCAGCCTTTGAAAGTTGATAACCAATAGATAAACCTAAAATACCGCCACCGATGATCGTGATTTTTTCTTTCAGGATTGTAGAATCAATATTTGATGTTCCGGAAAGGGCTAGACTAGCAAGAATTTTTGAAAAATGTCGGCGATTCATATTATGAGATAAGAGCTGCTTTTTTGATTGCAATGACTAAAAATACTATTCCTGAAGATGCACACAAAGTGGTTAATCCATGAAAGTATTGATTATTAGTTGCAATCAATTTATTGAAGAAGACAATTGTTAATCCAACCATAACCAATTGCATAAATATCACTGGTTCAGAAAATAGCAGAAATGCAACTATTGTGTTTAGAAAGCCAATAATACTCGTTGGTAAGAAAATAAGTTTTCTTTTGTAATAAAGAATTGGGCCGAGAGATAAAGACAATAAGGATATTACAATGATCCATTTGTATTGCCCTATAAAGCTTATCAAGATCATTACCTGACCAAAGAGGATAAAGAACGTAAATAAACCATCATAAAGACTAAAACCATTGCCACTAGCTTTATCAGCAGTTATGAACCAATGGTCTTTATGATTTTGAATGATTTCAAATAAACTACCCAAGGCAAGAATGAACATGGCATAAACTAGTATTTTATGACTGAAAATTATCTCTTGAAGAAATAATTCATGATGATTAAGTGTTGGTATTAGAGCTACCGGGATCAAGAAAGCGTACAAGTGAATAGGTAGAACCCACAATGCAGTTTTTGTCTTTAAATCAATCATCCTAATTCAATATTACAATTTTAATTGCTGATTCACTATTGCTTAATGATTATGTAGGATGAATTATCTAAGTTCATCTTTTTTAGGAGAAACAAATGAGAAATATTTTTATAATCACTCTAATCATCTACTCGAGTAATATTTTTTCAGCACATCATGAGGAAACAAATCCTCCTGGCAATAA
>JABHDX010000108.1 GCA_018672815.1 Gammaproteobacteria bacterium
ATAGGTAAGGGTTTTGAAACAAGAGAATTAAAAATATCAGGTGCCATTGTTGTTATTCTTTCTCTCATTTTGACAGCTCTTTTTTGGCTGTATATATTTTCTGAGTCCAACTGATATATGATTTACTTAAAAAGAATATTAAACCTTTTATGTCTATCTGGCTTTGAGCACGCAAAGGATCATTGGAAAAGCCAAAGAGAAACAGCCGTTATTCTGGTTCTATTGTCAGGATGGTTCATCTACCAAATTTTATTCAATTTACAATATTTAGATTACGATGGAGTTCTATTTTGGGCAAGTGAGCCATTGAATGCTTTAATTCTATGTTTGCTATCTTTGTATTTAATTTATCATGCTGAATTAGGACTGCAGGTCATTTTAGAAGATTACGTCTCAACACTGAGTCTTAGGACAATGAGCTTTTATGTTATAAGGGCTTTTAGAATTGCAGTTGTACTAATTACAATCTATTCAATATTTTCGATTACTGTTGGCATTAATTAACCGGAATTGATTTAAAAGGAAAAATCTATGAGTGAGGGTTATGAATTAATTGAACATGATTTTGATGTAGTTGTTATTGGAGCAGGCGGTGCAGGACTCAGAGCAACATTAGGTCTTGTGGAAAAAGGATTTAATACTGCTTGCATTACTAAGGTTTTTCCAACTAGAAGCCACACAGTTGCAGCTCAGGGTGGAATCAGTGCAGCTCTAGGGAATATGGGAGAGGATGACTGGCGTTGGCATATGTATGATACAGTCAAAGGATCAGATTGGTTAGGAGATCAAAACGCTATTGCATACATGTGTAAGCAAGCACCTGAAGCTGTCTTAGAGCTTGAAAAATATGGCATTCCATTTTCAAGAACTAATGATGGTAAAATCTATCAAAGACCGTTTGGTGGAATGACTACACATTATGGTGAAGGCATAGCTCAGAGAACCTGTGCTGCTGCTGATAGGACAGGCCATGCTATGCTTCATACTCTATATCAGCAATCGATTAAAAATAAAGCTCAGTTTTTTATTGAACATTTCGCATTAGAATTGCTCATGGATGAGGGCGAGTGTAAAGGAGTTATCTCTTTAGAGATGGCTACAGGAAAATTACATGTCTTTAAAGCAAATAAGGTCATACTGGCAACAGGTGGTCATGGCAGAACTTATTTTTCTTGTACCGCTGCTCATACTTGTACAGGCGATGGTTCTGGAATGGCGCTTAGATCAGGTCTTCCTCTCCAAGATATGGAATTTATACAATTTCATCCAACTGGTATTTATGGCGTTGGCTGTTTAATTACGGAAGGCGCAAGAGGAGAAGGCGGTTATTTAACCAATTCTGAGGGAGAGCGTTTTATGGAAAGGTATGCACCCAATGCAAAAGATTTGGCCTCAAGAGATGTAGTCAGTCGTTCAATGACCATGGAAATAATAGAAGGGAGGGGTGTTGGTGATAAGAAAGATCATATTCATCTCAATCTACAGCATCTCGGAGCAGAGGTCATTGAAGAGCGATTACCAGGTATTTCAGAATCCGCAAGGATATTTGCTGATGTTGATGTTAACAAGGAACCTATTCCTGTCATTCCTACCGTACATTATAATATGGGTGGAGTTCCTACCAATGTTCAAACTGAAGTAATCACCAAGGACAATAATGGTGATATTCATGTTGTACCCGGATTGATGGCTGTGGGGGAAGCAGCATCTGTTTCAGTTCATGGAGCCAATAGACTTGGATCTAATTCTCTTTTAGATCTAGTTGTCTTTGGTAGAGCTTCTGCTGAACAATGTGCAAAAACACTCAAGCCAGGATCTCTACAGGACAATATCCCTCAATCAATCATAGACAAATCGATTGATAAATTTGATCGAATTCGCTTCTCTAATGGAGGATTAGGAACCTATGAAATACGAGATGAAATGCAACAAATAATGCAAAAACATGCTTCTGTTTTTAGAACAGAAGCTATCCTTCAAGAAGGAGTTAATAAAATGTCGTCTTGCATTAATTCTTTTAGTGATGTCTCAGTTTCTGATAAAGGTTTGATATGGAACACCGATTTAGTTGAAACTTTAGAGCTCGAGAATCTTCTTGGCCAAGCTATGGTCACTATGGATTGTGCGCTTCAACGACAAGAGAGTCGTGGTGCTCATGCTCGAGATGATTACCCAGATAGAGATGACACTAATTGGCTTAAGCACAGTTTAGGTTGGCTGGAAGATGATAATAAAACAAGAATAGACTCGAGTCCTGTTACACTTGAAACTCATAGTGATGATGTAGAAACTGTTCCATTAAAAGCAAGAGTTTACTAGGAGACATAATCAATGGCTGAATTTACTTTACCAAAAAATTCGAAAATAAATAAAGGTAAAAACTTTAATCTAGAAAAAAAAGTTAATAATGCTAGAACGTTCATTGTTTATCGATATGATCCAGCCTCTGGAGACAATCCAAGTTTGGATACATTTGAGTTAGATCTCGATGAATGCGGTCCTATGGTCCTGGATGCATTAATTAAAATCAAGTCTGATCTTGATCCAAGTCTATCCTTTAGAAGATCATGCAGAGAAGGGATTTGTGGATCATGTTCACATAATATCAATGGAGTGAATACACTAGCTTGTACCCAGCCTATTAAAGATCTGGATGGTGATATTCGAGTTTATCCTTTGCCTCACATGAATGTTGTCAAAGATCTAGTCACTGATTTAACTAAATTCTATGAAGGCTATGCATCAGTAGAACCATGGCTTAAAACCTCTACAGATGCTCCAGAAGGAGAGGAGAGGTATCAAGCAAAAGAAGATCAAGAGAAGATTGATAAACCTTCAGCCTGCATTCTGTGTGCTTGTTGTTCAACGAGTTGCCCTAGTTACTGGTGGAATAGTGATGAGTATCTTGGGCCAGCAGCATTACTAGCATCTTATCGATGGCTGCAAGACAGTCGTGATGAAGCTAAAGAAGAACGTCTGAATGCTCTCAATGATTCATCAAAGCTTTACCGTTGTCATACCATTATGAATTGTTCTTTGGCTTGCCCAAAAGATCTAAATCCTGGCCAAGCCATCGCTGAAATAAAAAAAATGATAGCGACACACAATTTTGATGAATCCTGAATCAGCTGAACTGTCAAGAATCAGGTGGAGATGCAGACGAGGTACTAAAGAATTAGATCTACTTCTTTTATCATACTTTGAGAATTATTATGAATTAATGGATGATGAAAGAAAAAAACGATTCGATCAATTGCTCATGCTTCAAGATCCAGTAATAATTGATATGTTTGCTGCACCAAAAGCAGTTGAAGATCCCAATATAAGGATTATGGTCATTGAGATTTTAGGATCAGATCAAGGATTAACAATAGAATGAAACAGATCAGAAACTTTTCAATTATAGCCCATATAGATCATGGTAAATCTACCCTGGCTGATCGATTAATACAGCAAACTGGCGGTTTGGAAGAAAGAGAAATGGAAGAGCAAGTTCTCGATAGTATGGATTTGGAAAAAGAAAGAGGAATAACAATCAAAGCACAAAGTGCCTCATTAAGATTTACTTCAGATGATCAACAAGAATATATCTTCAATTTAATCGATACACCTGGCCACGTTGATTTCTCATACGAAGTGTCAAGATCATTATCAGCTTGCGAAGGAGCTCTATTAGTTGTTGATGCATCCCAAGGTGTCGAAGCACAAAGTGTGGCTAATTGTTATAGCGCAATTGAGCAAGGCCTTGAGATATTACCTGTCATTAATAAAATTGATTTGCCGGCTGCTGATCCAGAAAAAGTATTGCATGACATCAATGAAGTCATTGGCATTGAAACAAATAATGCAATATTAATTAGTGCAAAAACTGGTGAAGGTATCGAAGAGCTAATGAATAAAATTGTTGATGTCATCCCTAGTCCTTCAGGCAATTCAGATAAACCTCTGCAAGCACTTATCATTGATTCCTGGTTTGATAAGTATGTAGGCGTTGTTTCTCTTTTAAGAATAGTTAATGGAACACTTAAGAAGGGCGATAAAATTAAGGTGATGTCAACAGGTTATGATTACATAGCTAATGCATTGGGCATATATACTCCAAAGATGGAATACAGAGATACAATATCTGCCGGAGAAGTTGGATTTCTAGTTGCTGGTATTAAAGATATTTTTGGTGCGCCTGTAGGCGATACAGTAACCCATTTTAAAAATTCCAGCGAGACAGCATTACCTGATTTTAAGACCATACAGCCCCGTGTTTTTGCAGGTTTATTTCCAGCATCATCTGAGGATCTTGAAGCATTTAGGGAGGCATTAGATAAACTTAAATTAAATGACGCTTCACTTCATTATGAACCTGAATCATCTTCCGCTCTAGGCATTGGTTTTCGTTGTGGATTCTTAGGAATGCTACATATGGAAATTGTTCAAGAACGCCTTGAAAGAGAATACGATTTGAATTTAGTCACTACTTCACCAACAGTGGTTTATGAAGTGTTAAAAACCAATGGTGAAGTTATAAAAATTGATAATCCTGATGCACTACCAATGATGAATAATGTCAAAGAAATACGAGAGCCTATCGTTGAAGCCAGTGTGCTGATGCCACCTGAATTTGTGGGGAATGTGATTCAACTATGTGAATCCAGAAGAGGTATACAGAAAAGACTACAATACCTAGGTCGACAAGTCGTTCTTGATTATGAATTGCCTTTGGCCGAAGTGGTGATGGATTTTTTTGATCAACTTAAATCAGTTTCAAAAGGGTATGCTTCGTTTGATTATCGTTTTCTAAGATTTAAGCCTGATAATTTGGTTCGTTTGGACATTCTAGTCAATGGGGATAAAGTCGATGCATTCTCAAGTATTATTCATAGAGATATGTCTGTCACTCATGGGAGAAAAATTATTAATAGACTTTCAAAGTTGATTCCTAGACAAATGTTTGAGGTTGCTCTTCAGGCAGTAATTGGAGCTAAAGTAATTGCGAGAGGAAATGTAAAGGCTTTTAGAAAAAATGTCACTGCTAAATTATACGGTGGTGATGTCACAAGAAAAATGAAACTTCTTAAAAAACAAAAAGCAGGAAAAAAAAGAATGAAACAATTTGGGTCTGTGGAGATACCACAAGAAGCTTTTCTTTCTATCATGCAAAAAGACTCCACAAAGAAATCATAATTATTTATTAATCCATCATCTATAATGTGACTTATGAATTTTGATTTTCAGGCAATTTTATTTTTTATCGTTCTTTCATTAGGATTGATATGGTTAATAGGTTATTTCTATAATAAGAAGAGCCATAGCATTGTTGAACTTTCCGGTGCTTTATTTCCTATTTTATTGATTGTCTTTATACTCAGGTCTTTTATATTTGAGCCGTTTCGTATTCCTTCTGGTTCAATGATGCCAACCTTAGTTAAAGGTGATTTTATCTTGGTTCAAAAATACGCATACGACTTGAGAATGCCAGTCACTAATCGTTCATTTTGGAGCACTAATGAACTCAAAAGAGGTGATGTTGTTGTTTTTGATTATCCTTGTGACACTTCAATCAAATACATTAAACGTTTAATTGGTTTACCAGGTGATGAAATTAGGTATAAAAATAAACAAATTTCAATCAATGGAGATTCATTAATTAATAAATTCCAATATGTTTATAAGAATACTAAACAATATGGTGCACATGTCTATGAAGAGAATATTGAAAATAAAAAACACTTGGCTTTATTAACTCCCTCAAGAAGAGGTAGAGAAGGTGTCTTTGAAGTTCCTGAAGGCCATTACTTCTTCATGGGTGATAACAGGGATAATAGTAAAGACAGTCGCTATGATTGCCCAGGTTTCGTACCTAGGGATCACATTGTAGGTAAAGCCACTACAATTTGGTTCAATTGGGATTTTAGTTCACTTCCTGAATGGAATAGAATCGGTACATCAATCGATTAAGTATTGCTGACATTTTGAAAACTAAAAAAACACAAGAATGGATTAAAAAGACATTTGATTACTCATTCAGCGATCAGTCTTTAGTTGAGAATGCATTAACGCATCGAAGTTTTTCTTACAATAATAATGAAAGATTGGAGTTTTTAGGAGATTCTGCATTGGATCTTGTTATCAGTGAAGTGTTATTTGAGAAATACTTAGAAGAATCAGAGGGCAATCTAAGTCGGATGCGAGCAAATCTTGTAAACCAAGAAAGTCTGTCAGAAATAGCTAGAGAAATACATCTAGATCAATACTTAATTTTAGGCAAAGGAGAGATAGTATCAGGCGGAACCAATAGAGCATCGATCCTCTCTAATGCTTTGGAGGCAATTATTGGTGCTATTTTCATTGAAGGCGGTTATTCCTCTTTAAAGACATCTGTTCTGAGTATATTTTCATCAAAACTGGAATCATTGAATCCTGAGTCTGAAAATAAAGATCATAAGAGTCTATTACAAGAGAAGCTGCAAAAACTAAAAAAAGAACTCCCTAAATATCATTTGTTAAGCACTGAAGGAGAGCAACACGATCAAACGTTTCATGTTGAATGCATTGTGGAGAAAGGAAAAATATCATCCAAAGCCAGTGCTAAAAGCTTGAGAGTAGCTGAACAGAAAGCTGCAATGAAAGCATTAAGATTGCTATAGAATGAGTAAAACAAAAGTCAAAAGTGGTTATGTTGCTGTTGTAGGTAGACCAAATGTTGGTAAGTCTACTTTAGTCAATTACCTTGTTGGTGAGAAAGTTTCCATAGTGACCTCTAAACCTCAAACTACCCAGATAAATGTTTTAGGTATAGTTAATTATGATAATACTCAAATAGTTTTGATTGATACGCCGGGTCTATTATCGGATAACACCAAAAAACTTAATTTAAAAAAACTTAATAAAGAAGCCAGTCTTGCTTTGTCCATGGCTGATCTTGTTGTCATGCTTGTTGAGGTCAATCAATGGAAGAAGGCAGATCAATACCTATTAGAAAATATAGAACAAACTGGATTGAAAAAGATATTGGCAGTGAATAAAGTCGATCGATTCAAAGACAAAACCAAGATCTTAGATTATCTTGCAAGTACTAATGAAAGATCTACATTTGAAGAAATTATACCTTTATCAGCACTTCGTGGAAAAAATATAAATAACTTATTAGTCTCTATTGAAAAGTATTTGCCTTTTCAAGAACCAGAATTTGATACGAATGCTAAAACAGATAAAGACATAAGTTTTAGGATTGCTGAAAGCATGAGAGAAAAACTCATGAGTTGCTTAAGAGAAGAACTGCCTTATAGCTTGACTTGTGAAGTTGATAGTCTTAATGAGAAGAAAGGAACTGTATTTATTGAAATCTCTATTTGTGTGAAAAAAAGTGCTCATAGAAAGATTATTATTGGTAAAAAAGGACATATCTTGAAAAAAGTTGGCACTGAAACAAGATTGGAGATTGAGAACATGTTAAAAAAGAAGGTTTTTTTATCGTCTCAAGTTAGAGTCAATGAAAAAATGATAATTTCTAATTAAAATGACCAATCGAATCATTGAACATGAACCAGCATATTTGCTTCATCATAGACCTTATTCAGAAACCAGTCAGATCATCAACCTCTTTACTCAAAGTTATGGGAGGGTTGACTTAATTGCTAAAGGATCTAAAAGACCAAAATCAAAATTTAAATCTTTTCTTCAACCATTTCTACCAATCCGAGTTTCATGGTCAGGAAAATCCCAGTTGAAGACTCTTAGAGAGGTAGAGGTAACTGGTATTTATATTGAAAAGATACAAGGCAAACATTTAATGTCTGCTTTTTACCTGAATGAATTGATTTTATCTTTTTTAACAATAACGGATCCTTATCCTGATCTTTTCATTGAATATTCTAGAGCCATTACAAACCTTTCTGAAGCAGAAAATATTGAGATAACTTTAAGAAACTTTGAATTATTTATGCTATCTGAAATAGGATACGCCATCAATTTTGATACGGAAGCTATGAGTTCAAAAAATATTGAAGAAGAACTTGAGTATATTTTTCATGCTGAGCAGGGTTTTAGGTTAGCAAGTAATATTAATAATAAGAGAGATATTGTTAAAGGTTCAGAAATTAAAGCTATTAAAAATCTAGATTTTTCTAATGCGGATACATTAAGAGCTGCTAAGAGTATTCTTCGCTTATCTATAGAACATCATCTTGCAGGCAAAGAGCTCAATAGTAAAAAAGTTTTTAAATCGATTACATCTAAAGGCTAAATAAAAATATTTATTTCTCTAATACTTAATTCATTAGACTTTTCTTATTACTAAAACTCCATATTGAACCATCTCATAGCTTTCACAACTAATTCTCTTTAAAACAGAATTTACAAGATCGATCATCTTTTTACTATTTCCGCAGACAATTTCTAATGGAGTTTTACTTTGATTCATTAAAACAAAGTTTTCCACTAACCGATCAACATCACCATGTCTAATTCCATGAAGATCTAATTTTTTATATTTCATAATTGCAAAATATCTTTTAAAAATTGATCTTAATTTAAATCTTTATAGAATGTAAATATATGAAACATAAAAAATATATATCCCCAGTTACTGGTAAAGAGTATTTTGCTAATCAAGAGCCACGTTACTCAGGTATACCTACATTTATGAGGACACCACTAGCTGATTCTTTAGATGATTTAGATATAGCTATGGTTGGTGTTCCATATGATGGTGGTGTAACCAATAGAGCAGGAGCCAGGCATGGCCCTAGAGAAATAAGAAATCAATCAACTCTAATGCGAAACATACATCATGTTACAAGGATCAATCCTTATGACATTGCTAGCATTGCTGATGTTGGCGATGTTTCGTTTACTAAGCCATTTGATCATCAATCTGTCCATGATGATATTGTTGAATTCTATAGTAGTTTGCAGAATGCTGGAGTTATTCCTTTATCTGCTGGAGGAGATCATTCTATAACTTATCCTATATTTGAGGGTTTAGTTAAAGGTGATCCAATAGGCATGATCCATATAGATGCTCATACTGATACTTGGGGAGAAATCTGGGGTTCAAAGTTTCATCATGGTTCACCATTTAGATCGGCAGTTGAATCTGGCTTACTTGACCCTAAAAGAACGATACAGATCGGCATTAGAGGTGCACAAAACTTCACAGATGGAATTGATTTCTCTCTCTCAACAGGAATGCGAGTCATTTTTATTGAGGAATTTTCTGATCTTGGTGTAAAAGAAGTCATTAAAGAAGCAATTAAGGTTGTTGGTAATGGCCCTGTATATTTATCTTTTGATGTTGATGGATTGGATCCTGTTTATGCACCTGGCACTGGTACTCCCGAAGTTGGAGGTATTACTACTTTGGAGGCGCAACAATTTTTAAGAGGATTAAACGGATTGAATTTTATTGGGGGAGATGTAGTTGAGGTTGCACCACCCTATGATCAGACTGGTAACACAGCTCTTGTAGGCGCGACTATGATGTATGAAATTCTTTGTTTGCTAGCCAATCAGTTTAAAAAATAGAGTATTTATTTTGAATCACCAAATCGATTGTATTTCTAATCCCTTTAAGAATAAAAACTTCAATTTAAATTGGAGTAGTGAATTAGCATTTAAATTTCATCAAAGTTTGCCTAACTACAAACCTACACCTTTGGTGGAACTTAAAAACTTTTCCAAAAGTATTGGTATCAATCAATGCTTAGTTAAGGATGAAAGTTTTCGATTAAATCTAAATGCTTTCAAAGTTCTAGGTGCAAGTTATGCCATGGCACTTGAAATTGTTAAATATTTAAAACTTGATGTAAATGATGTAACTTTTGAGGGTATTAAGAAGTATTCAGGCCAAATTAATAATCTTACATTTACAACAGCTACGGATGGGAACCATGGAAGAGCTGTTGCATGGACGGCAAAGCAATTTGGATGTAAGGCAATTGTATATATGCCTAAAGGCACTTCTAAGAATAGGCTAGATGCTATTTTAGACAATGATGCCTCAGCTGAAATAACGGAATTTAATTATGATGAGACAGTCAAATATACAAAAAATAAGGCATCTGAAAAGAATTGGATATTACTGCAAGATTCATCATGGAATGGCTATTTGGATATACCACAGAATATTATGCTGGGTTACTCAACTATGGTTACAGAATTTATTAAACAATATAATAATTGGCCAACGCATATTATTGTCCAAGCTGGTGTTGGCTCCTTTGCAGCATCAATATTAATAAATTTCATAAATCAATCTAAACCCAAACCCAAACCTAAATTAATTATTCTTGAGCCCCATGGTGCTGCTTGTTTCTATAATTCTATTAAAGTGGGAGATGGCAGTGCTCATTTGATAAAGGAACTTAATACAATAATGGCAGGATTGTCATGCGGTATGCCGAGTCTACTAGCTTGGAATATTATAAAAGAATTAGCTGATTATTTTGCCATATGTAGTGATGATGTGGCATTCAAAGGAATGAAGATTTGTGGTAATCCAATCAAAGGAGATCAAAAGATAGTGTCTGGAGAAAGTGGAGCAGTGCCTATTGGTTTTTTACATGCCATTTGCACCAATAATGATTATGATCATATTAAGAAAGAGCTTAATCTTAATGAAAGATCAAACGTTATGTTCTATTCAACAGAAGGTGATACTGACCCTGATTTATATGAAAGGGTTTTAAGTCTAGAATAATTC
Source organism: Gammaproteobacteria bacterium (assembly GCA_018672815.1). The sequence continues at coordinate 10,697 of JABHDX010000108.1, forward strand.
CATGATCATACATCGAGCTGAGCCTCCACCATATTTCTCAATAGATTCAAGATCAGAATGGATAATACTTTTATAATACTTTAGAAGAACTGTTTTCTGTTCTTTGTTATAAGCGTTGTAAGCTGTTGTGGACATAATTAAATGTGATTCATTATTTTCATCATAAACTTCAATGCAATTCCCACAAAAACTAACTAATTGTTCATTGGATATTTCTAAAATATCGTGTGTGGATCTAAGTCTTTCCAATACTAGGTCTTGAGAATCATCTGCTATGCATTCTGAGCAAATTACTGCAAGTTTTGTGCCTATATACATCATTACATCAGTATGATAGATAGACTTTCCAGTATGACTTATAGTATCAAAATATATGAGTTTATAACCTCTAGCTTGACACCATTGGTTTGCAAGCTCAGGATTTGATCTTGATGAAATTCCCATATAAGCATGTTTATTAACACGATCTAGTACTAAACTGCTAGTTCCTTCTAGATAAATTGATTTATCTTCAAGACTGCTATAATTAATATTTGTGTTGTAGGTTTGGTTTAGAAAAGATATATGTTTTTCAGATTTTTCTAGTCTTCGATTCATGCCAAGCATACTGAATATATCAATAGTATGATCATCGTAGCTCACTGCCCAATTTGGAAAAATATTATCAGGACAACCTATTTGTCCTATTAGAGTAGTTACTTTTATTTTATTTCTTTTTAATATGTTTTCGAATTCTGTAAATTCTATTAATGCTTCTTGTAATATCTCATCTTTAGTTTTTTCGCTATTAATTTCTTGATAGTGATTAGTTTCAATTGTTTGTTCATTACAATAGAATTCAGCAGGTTTAATCAAAAGTACATGATTGGTTGATTGCAAAGACATGATTTAAGCTCTGTATAAATTAGGATGAAGTATCTTGAAGAATCTCTTTTATAGTATCAAGCGCCCAATCAATTTCTTGTTTTGAGATCACTAGTGGGGGAGCAAAACGAATAACTGTTTCATGTGTTTCTTTAGCTAAAATACCTTTTTTAAGGAGTAAATTAGATAACTCCTTACCAGAGATAAAATTGGGATTCATTTGGACTCCAATCCAAAGGCCCTTACCTCTAACATCTAATATTGTTTCGCTTTTCATATTAATGAGTTCATTTTTAAAATACTCACCAAGTATTCTGCTATTTTCAATTAAATTTTCTTCTTCAAGGAGCTCAAGAGCTCTTTTACCAATAGCAGCTGCAAGTGGATTACCTCCAAAAGTTGAACCATGGGAACCTGGTGTGAGCCATTGCATAACTTCATTGGTAGATAAAAAGCATGAAACAGGCATAAAACCACCACCTAGAGCTTTCCCAAGTATTAGCCCATCAGGTTGAATATTTGCATGTTCAAATGCAAACATTTTCCCTGTTCTGCCAAGTCCTGATTGTACTTCGTCAAGTATCATAAGAATGTTATTATTTGTGCAAATGTCTCTGATTTCGGAGAGGTAGTTTTCAGGGGGTACAATGATTCCACCTTCGCCTTGTATAGGTTCAATTAAGACAGCTGCTGTATTTTCATTTATAGCTTCTTTGATGGCTTTAGACGAACCAAATTGAACAGAAACAAATCCTGATGTGAGTGGACCAAAATCGTCTTTTGAATTTGGTGAACTAGAGAAACTTATAATGGTGGTTGTTCTTCCATGAAAATTACCATCAGCAACTATAATCTCAGCTTTATCAGATGCAATATTTTTTGAACGATAGCCCCATCTTCTAGCTGCCTTGATAGCGGTTTCAACTGCTTCCGCACCTGAATTCATTGGAAGTGCCATATCAAAATTACTCAGTGAGGTAATTTTTTCCAAGTAAGAGCCTAGAGTATCGGTATAGAAAGCTCTTGATGTTAGTGCTAAGCGACTGGATTGTTCATGCAAAACTTTGAGTAGTTCAGGGTGAGAATGTCCATGACTGACAGCAGAATAAGCAGACATCATATCTAAATATTTATTTCCATCTACATCCCAAACCCAAACTCCTTTAGCTTTGGTTAAAACTACTGGTATGGGTTTATAGTTATCAGGTCCAAAGTTCAATTCTTTGTCTATCAAGTATTGTTGTTTAGAGGCGCTCATTAGTTTATCTCCGGTATATTCCAATCAGAATCAATGGGACCAATATCTTTAATAATCTCTCTATGTCCGCTCCAGGTATTGACAATTGCTTCAATCGTTCCGATACCTGCAGCCCTTGGATCACCAGCTGGACCAAACCAATGATTTTGTGGGGCACCTGTTGTTCTAGCTCTCATTCCTACATAAGTTGTTCCATTGATGGTGCTTCCTAATATTTCTTGCTGAAAGAGTAAATCATTGCTAACAATAGCTGCTGATAAATTATGAGAAATATTTTCTAATCCTTTAAGTACAATAGGTAATGAATCGTTATTGTATGAAATGATAACTTGAATTGGTCCAAAAACTTCAGTGGTGATTAAATCAAAATATTCTGTCATTAAATGCTCTATGGGTATTTGTATTGCTGTTGGTTTTATCGCTCCATAATTTGTTGGTATATTATGGTTTTCCAATGGTTCATTGCCAAATAGACAGACAGCATCAGGTATAGTTAATAATTGATTGATGTGATTAAAGAGTTGATTATTATTCCAAGTAAGCACTGGTCCTATACTGAGATTATCAAGTTTTCTTCTTTCAGCTAGTGTTTTAATTTTTGGAAGTAGGTCTTCTTGCCAATTTTCATGAACGAATAGAATGCTTTGAGCTGAACACTTTTGTCCTGATGCATTATAAGCATCTTCATCACATTGCCAAGCTACATAATCACTCCATTGTGGATCATAATCTGGACCGATAATCTTCCAGTCAAAGCCAGCATCTTCAATCTTAACTTTTCCATCCATTTCTTGAATAATTTGATGTGCTACTTTTGATGATCCTGTGAATTGAATCATACGAATATTTTTTTTGGCTTGCTTTATTAAAGTACCCATTGTTGATCCATCGCAGTAAATTAAGTTTGAGTCTTGACTTGGAAGTCCACAAAAAATTAATAATCTTAAAAACTGTTCAAAAACAATACCAACTTTTTCATCGGGTTTGACAAGTGGTCTATTTCCCATAAACAAGGCACCTAAGAACTGCAGTACTGGAATTTCTAAAGGAAAATTAAAAGGAGTAATAATTACTACCGATCCAAATGGCCATCGATATCCCGACGATTCTTGCCCTGTGTAGTCTCCAGGATTAGAGAAACCACGGCCTAGAAATCTAACACCGTCACCTGCAAAATTTTCTAAAAATGTTCTCGTAACTCTTACTTCACCAAGACATTGATTTAATGTTTTTGGCATTACTCTTTGTATTAAAAGTGCAAAAAAAGTTTCCACCTCTTTATCGTGTAATATGTGTGCTGCTTTGCTGCAAACATTGCCAAGCATAATATACCGGTCATTATTTTTTAATGGGTTATGTAGTCCACTTTTCGGGCAGATGCCTAGACTGTTTATGTATCCAGAAATATCTTCTGTTTTTGGTATGTCTAAGAAATTTTTTCCAGTTATTGGATCTAGGATATTATCAAAGTAGTTAGTCTCATTGATCCATTTTCCATCCAGAAGATTTTGACATTTACCTAGTTTGTCTTCATTAATTCCATCTAGTGGATAGACCGTTGCAAAGCTTTTCAAATAGTTCATAATTCTCTTTTAGATACAATCTTTAATTATATTGATCTAAAGTCAGCTTTAACTTCATTTATGCTCATGAAGGAGAAGTTATGGATCCTATAGCAATATTAAATTGTTTCTTTATTCAAAGCAATTAAACTCTTCGATGAAACTATATCCCAAGATAGTCATAGGAATCAGCTACTTTTTGTATAGCAATCATCATTGCTGCTGTTCTTAAATTATCAATTCTTTTATCCGAATGGAATTTCTCATGTATTTGGTAATAACCAGAAGACATTGTTTCTTCCAGTCCTGATCTGACTAGATCTATTTCTGTGGAGCCCTTAATAATTTCTTCTTTTAGTTCAATTGGAAAGTTTTTTTCAATCATTGTTTCTAAAGCATTTACCATAATTGATTGCCGATTTTCTTGATCCCTTTGATTCATCAGGCCATATCTCATTTTTGATAAATTTTTGACCCATTCAAAATAAGAGACTATGACTCCTCCAGAATTCGCATAAAAATCAGGAATGACGGTAATTCCTTTTTTTATAAGAATTTCATCAGCTATTGACGTAACTGGTCCATTGCCTGCCTCAACAATTAATTTCGCTTTTATATTCTCAGCATTATTTTTATTGATAACATTTTCAACTGCAGCTGGTATTAATATGTCGCATTTTTTACTTAAAAATCTATTCCTTGTTGTCGTATAATTTTTATAACCTTTAAATTTTCTTTTTTTATCAAAGTATTCTTTTAAGTTATCAATATTAATACCATTATCATTCGATATTGAACCGTCATGCTCAATGATAGTGATAATTTTTGCCCCATTTTCTTCGAGTAGTTTTGCTGCATGATAGCCGACATTACCAAAACCTTGAATAATAATTTTTTGGTCATCTAGGATCGGAGAAAGACCTATCTTTTTGCAATCTTTTTCATATTTTAAAAATTGTTTTATAGCATAAAACACACCTCTGCCTGTGGCTTCTTTTCTTCCATGAACACCTCCTTTGGATATAGGCTTCCCTGTAACGCATGCTAGAGAGTCCATTTCAGTTGGATTCAATCTTCTGTATTCATCAGCAATCCATGCCATAACATTTTCATCAGTACCCATATCGGGTGCTGGTACATTCTGTGAAGGATGAATTAGATTTCTTTTTGCTAGTTCAGATGTGAATCTTCTTGTTATTTTTTCTAATTCTTTTTTATTCCAAGCATTTGGGTCAATAATTAATGCACCTTTAGAGCCACCAAAAGGCAGTTCCATTAGTGAACATTTATATGTCATCAGTGCTGCTAATGCTTCAACTTCATCTTGTGTTGAATCAAGAGAGTATCGCATACCTCCTTTTACAGGTTCATTATGCTCTGAATGAATGGATCTAAATCCTGTGAATGTATGCAGCTTATTTCTCAATCGAACACCAAAATTCACTGTATAGGTTGAGTTTGCTAGTTTTATTTTATTAGCTAAGTCTTCAGGCAGACCTAGAAGTTTGGCAGATTTATCAAAAATCTGGTTTATTGAATTCAAAAATATTCTTGAATTATTCATTTTCATCTCCTAACTCTACATTTAGAGTGGTTAAGAGCGTTCCTTCAACTTTATTGTCTACTTCCGTTCACTGCTACATTTAGAGTGAATGAACGATTAACTTCTATATATTCAAAATTATTGTATAAATACAATTGCTTATTAATATTATCAGTTATTGCTAATATATATTATTAGTTAATTATTTCTATCGAATTATGAACAAAAAAGAAAATATTTTATTAGGTGTTAATGTTGATCATGTAGCTACGATAAGACAGGCTAGAGGCACTAACTATCCAGATCCAGTTGAGATTGCATTAATAGCAGAAAAAAATGGTGCAGATAGCATCACTATTCATCTAAGAGAAGATAGAAGACATATTCAAGATCATGATGTGGAAAGATTGATAAATATTTCACAATCAAGGGTTAACCTTGAAATGGCCTTAACAGAAGAGATGATTTCTATGGCTTGTGCGCTCAAACCTTATGATTGTTGTTTAGTACCAGAAAGCAGGGACGAACTAACTACAGAGGGTGGTTTAGATGTCTTTAATCAAATGGATGTCTTATCTATAGCAACAGAGCGTATGAAAAAATCAGGAATACGAGTTTCATTCTTTGTTGATCCTGACCCTAAACAAATTGAGTCGAGTCAATTGGCAGGAGCGGATGCAGTAGAGATACATACGGGCACATATGCGGACAGTCTGAATCCTGCTGATCAACAGTATGAATTGAATAGAATTAAAGAGTGTGCATCACACGCTAAAAAAATAGGCCTAAGAGTGAATGCTGGCCATGGATTGCACTATGAGAATACAGCTCCAATTGCAAAGATTGAAGAAATACAAGAACTGAATATCGGACATTCAATTATTGCAAAATCTCTAGATATTGGGATCGCTGAAGCTGTAAAAACTATGCAAACTATATTGATTAAGGCTAGAAAATGAATGTATATGGCATTGGTGTTGACATAGTCAATATAGATCGTATTCATAAGATGCATGAAAAATATGGAGATGGATTGGCAAAAAAAATTTTGCACCCGGAAGAAATGGAATTATTTAATCATGAAAACAATCAGGTACATTTCATAGCCAATCGTTTTGCAGGAAAAGAAGCTGCAGCTAAAGCCTTTGGTACTGGTTTTTCTGAAGGAATTACCTGGAAAGACTTTGGATTTATTAGATTGGATTCTGGACAACCTAAATTGATTTTATCAAAAAAAATGCAAACACTTTTCAAGAACGAAGGCATTGATAAATCACACGTTAGTTTTAGTGATGAACCACCATTATCAATAGCTTTTGTTATTTTAGAAGGACACTAAGTGAAACAGATAGTATTCGATATAGAAACCATACCTGATCTAGATTTTGGAAAAAAATTTCTTAATTTAGAAGGATTGAATGATGAAGACATAGGGAAATCTATGTTTTTTCAGCAACAGCAAAAAACTGGTATTGAATTTTTACCCTATGATTTACATCAAATTATTGCAATATCAATATTAACTAATGATTCGGGCAATCTAGATATTAAATCTCTCAAGCTAGATAAATCGTATAATGAAAAATCTATCTTATTGGATGCGTTTAAAATTCATAAAGAGTCTGATATTTTGATTTCTTGGAATGGTTTGATGTTTGATTTACCAGTTTTAAATTGCAGAAGTCTAAAAAACTTAACTAAAAATACTTTTCTAAACGGTAAACATATTGATTTAAAAAACCTTCTTTCTAATAACAATATTAATAATATATCGAGTCTAGATAGAATCTCTAAAGGTTTAAAATATCCAGGAAAAAAATTATCTTCAGGTGCAAAAGTATGGGACTTATACTTGAATGGAAATATCCAGGAAATATCAGATTATTGTACGATTGATGTACTAAATACATATCTTTTATTTGTCCATTATGAATTTATAACTGGAGTGATTTCTGAAGGTGAATTACATGAAAAAAATACTATTCTTAAGCAATTCCTTGAATCACATGAAAATAAAGCTCTCAATACATTCGCATTGGAAATGTATTCAACTGACTAATTATGTCCAATATCTTTGTATCCATAGCCGATCAATTACTGACTTTTAATTCAACTAAACAAGTAATTACTTACCCAGTTTCTACTGCTAAATTGGGTCCTGGAGAGAAAAAAAATAGTTATTGTACTCCTCGAGGCAAACATATTATAAGAGCAAAAATAGGCACCAATGCACTTCGAGGAGAGATATTTAAATCACGAAGATCTACAGGAGAAGTGTATTTGGATAGTAAGAAAAAAGAAAAAAATAATGATTGGATCTTGACTCGAATATTATGGTTAAGCGGAATGGAACTTGGTAGAAATAGATTGGGAAATGTAGATACAATGCAAAGGTATATTTATATTCACGGAGTACCTGATGATGTCCCTCTAAATGTACCTCGATCTAAAGGCTGTATTAATATGAATAATGATGATGTCATTGAGTTATTTGATCTTGTTGATATCGGAACATCAGTACTAATTAAATAAGGTATAAAATGAAACTAGGACCCTTATTTATTTCAATTGAAGGACTAATTCTTACAAAAAATGATAGGAAGAATCTAAGCAGTGATAATGTGGGAGGGGTTATTCTTTTTTCTAGAAACTATGAGAATAAAAAACAACTGAAAGAACTCATCAACGATATAAAAAATATTAAATCGCCTGAATTAATTATATCTGTGGATCAAGAAGGAGGGCGTATTCAAAGATTTGAAAATGAATTTTCTTCTCTTCCATCATTAGGATCTATAGGTGAAATGTATGAAGATAGCTTTCCAAAGGCACTCGAATGTGCTTTTTTGGCAGGAGGAGTGATGGCTATAGAATTATCCGAGTGCGGAGTTGATTTTAGTTTTGCACCTGTCCTAGATATAGATCATGGCTGCTCAGAAATTATAGGCGATCGTTCTTTCCATTCAGATTATAAGGTTGTCTCAATTTTAGCTGAAGCATATGTTCTCGGAACTAAAACACAGGGGATGATATCTGTTGGAAAGCATTTCCCAGGCCATGGAGGAGTTGTCTTGGATTCACATGAAGAAATGCCAATTGATGAAAGGTCTATTGAAGATTTGAATAATGATCTTGGACCCTATAGATTTTTATCTGAAACTCATTTGAATGCAATTATGACAGCACACATCCAATATCCAAATATCGATGAGAATATAGTTACTTTTTCTGAATATTGGTTAAAAACTATTCTAAGGGAAGAGCTTGGTTTCCGAGGGTTAGTTTTTTCTGATGATCTCATGATGAAAGCGATTGATGAAAAACTCAGTATCGAGCAAAAGATTCATAAAGCAATTTTTGCAGGATGCGACTTTGTTTTGATCTGCAATGTCGAATCTACTGATATGTCAATACTTCTTGAGAATCTAGAACTTGATTATGACAATGTTGCAATGGATAAAAAATACGATGCTCTAAGATGCAAAAGAAATACAGTCCCATCAGGTGAGGCACCATTAACATATTGTTATAAAAGATTTCTTGCACATTCTTTGACTATGATTAATAAAGAAGAAAGAAAAAAAGTAATCAAGCAAATTGAGAAGAATCTACCAAATGTGAAAATTAATGATTGGCTAAATAGTTAAGTAGATATTTAACTTTATTGATACGGTCTTCTGTATTTATAAATTCACCAGAAAAGCCTAATGATTGATCTGGGTAGAGCTTATAGTTAGTGTCATTATGTATTAAATTAATTAATAGTTGAGTATCAATATTTGATGCTGAATTAAAATATATTCTTCCATGAGTTTTATTGAGTCTAATTTTTTCTATGCCTAAATTTTTAGCATTATTTCTCAGTTTAGTTAATAAAATTAAGTTCTCTGTGTATTCAGGAAGATTGCCAAACCGGTCCATTAACTCACTTTTTATCTTATTTAGATCTTTATTTTTAAAAGTTGATGAAATTCTTTTATACATAGTCAATCTTAAATGCACATCAGGCATGTATTCTTCATTGATTAAGGCTGGGATATTCAGATTAATATCAGTTGAGAAATTTTCAATCACTTGATTACTGCCATCACTTCTCATTGTTTTTATGGTTTGTTCTAGTATATCTTTGTATAAAGTAAAACCTATCTTTTGAATTTGTCCACTTTGTTCATCACCTAGTATTTCTCCTGCACCCCTTATTTCTAAATCATGAGTAGCCAAAATAAAACCTACACCCAAATCTTCAATCGCCTCAATAGCCTGTAACCTTTTCTCACCTTGAGGTGTTAATTTGTGTTTTGGTGGAATGAGAAGGTATGCATAAGATTGTCTCTCAGATCTTCCAACACGGCCCCTGAGTTGATGTAATTGTGCTAATCCAAACCTATCAGCTTGATTGATAATGATTGTATTAGCATTCGGTATATCAAGACCACTCTCTATTATTGATGTTGCCAATAAAAGATCAAATTGATTGCTATAGAATTGCATCATGATAATTTCCAAAGCTTTTTCTTTCATTTGACCGTGTGCGATACCAATAGAAATGGTAGGTATGATCTTTCTAATGTTTTCAGCAACATTATTTATGTCTTCTATTCTATTATGCACAAAAAGAATTTGACCACCCCTATTGATTTCTCTTTGGCATGCTTCTCTTACCAAGCTATTTTCCCATTGGCTCAAGTAGGTTTTTACTGGCATTCTGCTTTCGGGTGGAGTGGTGATCATCGAGATGTCTTTTAAATCGCCTATTGCCATATTTAATGTTCTTGGAATCGGTGTTGCAGTGAGTGCTAGATAGTCAATATTCTCTTTAATTTTTTTAAGTTTCTCTTTTTGTCTGACGCCAAATCGATGTTCTTCATCAACGATTACCAGTCTAAGATCCTTATACTTTATGTTTTCTGAGAGTACTCCATGGGTTCCAATAATAATATCGGCTCTACCATTTTTTATATTCTCAGTAAGTAGATCTTTAGATTTTTTAGTTTGGGTTCTTGTCATTAAGTTTATGTTGATTGGCCAATTAGAGAATCGTTCTGTAAAAGTTTCATAATGTTGTTGAGCCAATATTGTTGTTGGAACTAAGATCACAACTTGGTAGCCGTTGATAGCAGTGGTAAAAGCAGCCCTCATAGCAACTTCTGTTTTTCCAAAGCCAACATCCCCACAGATCAATCGATCCATTGATTTACTTGAGGCAAGATCATCTAATACTTGCTCAATCACTTTTGATTGATCTCTTGTTAAAACGTATTCAAAACCTTCACAGAATTTTGCATAATCATTGGAGTCAACCACCTGACTTTTTCCAAGAACTAAAGATCTTTTTGCATAGATATCTAATAGTTCTGCTGCAACATCATGAGCTTGATCTTTTGTTTTTTTGCATAGTTTAATCCATTGATCACTACCTAAATTACTTAAAATACTTTCATCAGAGCTCTCTCCAATATACCTTGAAACTTGATCCATGAGAGTTACAGGAACTTGAAGTAAATCATTTTTTGCATACGATAGTGAAAGAAATTCAGACTCCACATCATCAATTACTAGTTTTGTTAGTCCATTGTACTTTCCAATTCCATGATCTTTATGAACCACTAGAGATCCTACATCTAGATCTTTTAGGCTTTCTATAATTGCCTCAGGATCTTTTGTATTTCTATTTCGAGTTATTCTACTTTTGGTTGTTCGACCAAATAAATCTACTTCCCCAATAACAGCTATTTTCTTATTCTCAATATAAAAACTTTCACTGATTGATCTCTTAGTAATATTGAAGATTTCATTTTGATTTAAAAAATCTTTCCATGATTCAACTTCGCCAATGCTACTGGTATGAACTTTTATATCGTTAACAATCATTGATTTTCTATTCTCAGTGGGTGCTGAAATTAGTATTTTCTTTAAGTCCTTTTTAGCTACTACATCTTCAATTATTTTTTTATAGGAATTATGTTCACTTTTATTTTGAGATAAAATGGGTAGTGTTTTTAAGTTGATAATTGTTTTATTCTTATTCAGTCTAAATTTTACTGATTGTAATATTACGGGTTCTTTATTTCTAATGATTTCAATTTGTGCATTAGAGTTTAAGAACAAATTTTCTGGTTTCATCATGGGTTGATCATTTTCTTTTACGCTTGCATACCTTTCTTCTATTAGTTTTTGATGAATTGAAATTGATTCAATTGATTCTTTAATACAAAAAACATGAGCATTATCATCAACATAATCCCAAAGAGAATCCATTGATTTAAAAAAGAATGGAATGTAGTTATGTACACCATAGGAAGCGGCATCAGTTTCTATGAGATTATATAATGGCCAATCCATTTGATTGCCCTCAAAACTATTTCTCATATTCTCTTTAAAAATATCAAATGCTTCAGAACTATTGGGGTAATGGTTAGCAGGGATAATCATTGCCTGATTAATTATTTGTAGTGTAAGTTGATTTTCATAATCAAAAATTCTTAATGACTCAATAATGTCATCACTAAAGTCAACTCTAAGAGGATTATCTAAAGAAGGAGAAAATAGATCTACCAGAGATCCTCTTATACTAAAATCTCCAGGATTTCTGACCATCGATACTCTTTTGTAACCACTTGATGTTAGTTGATTCCTAAGGGCATCGATATTAAATATTTGATTAATATTGAGTTCTAAGCTGCCGTTTTTAATATACTCTTTAGGAGGAAGTCTCCAAAGTAAATTCGTGGCACTAACTATTAAAAGATCAATTTTTTTGTGAGCTAACTTGTAAAGAATATTCGATTGTTTAGAAACAGTATCAATATTGGGAGGGGAGATATCATAGGGAAGAATTTCTAGATCCGGAAGTACTTCTATAACTTTATTGGTTTGATTAAAGAAATTAATTTCATTTAAGAGTGTTTCAGACGCCTCTATATTCGGTGTAATGACAACCATCATATTGTTCGATTTTATCAAGCATTCTGCTATGGCTAAGCTCATTGCAGATCCATAAAGTTGGCCAATAGAGTTCACCTTGCTTTTTAATTGAGAAGCAATACCTTCAAAAAGAATGGTTTGATAATTTTCTTTCATACGTATAGATAGACATTAAGCAGGGTATTATTTCATAAATTAACTCTTTTTTTCTTCGTCTTTAACAAGAAACTAATTATGATATTAATTAACAACTAATAGTGAGGTAAACCTTTGAGGAATAAATTATTTATTGCCTATAGGTTATTGAGATCAAAAAAAGAAAGTCGCTTTATATCCATAGTGACTCTTAGCTCTATAATAGCGATCTCAATAGGTATAGCAGCTGTCATTATTATTCTCTCAGTCATGAACGGTTTTGAATCTGAAATACATCAAAGAATTTTACAACTCAATTCTCATATCACTATTTCATTGAAAGAATCTAGATCAGATATTGATACCTTAATAGAACGCTTAGAACGTATTAAAGAAATTAAAAGAGTCTCAATAGGCTATCAGTTGAAAGGAATTATAGAATCGAATAAAAAAACTTCAGCTGTTATTGTCAAAAGTTTTAACGGCGATCTTTTTTTGCAAAAGATTAATCTAACTTCTATTAAAAGATCTGAAGTGATTATAGGACAAGAGTTGGCTCAAAAAATGAACCTTAGGATTGGCGATAGGCTTTCGTTGAGTATTCCTAATATAACTGCAAAAGGTAAGGTTTCATTTTTAAATAATCAGACATTCGTAATAAAAAAAATAGTAGTTTATGGTTTACAAGACTATGACGCGTCTCTTCTTTTTATTAATGAACAGGACGCTGATGAGATAGCTCAAGCGAATCAGTTTACAAAGAAAATATCAATTGATCTGTTTGATATTTATCAAGCCAAGAGAATCACAATGATGGTTAAAGATATATTTGATGGGAAAGATTATAGAATATCAGATTGGACTGAAGATAATTCAGTACTATTTAGTGCAATTAATATAGAAAAAATGACGATGACTTTTTTGCTTTTTCTTATTGTAGTTATTGCTATGTTTAATGTAATCGTAATGTTATCAATGTCAATTGATGCAAAGAAAAAAGAAATTGCTGTACTTAAAACCATAGGCTTTAATTCATTGGATATTTGTCATATTTTCTTTATACAAGGTATGGGTAATGTATTAATTGGTATTTTCTTTGGTTGTTTATTAGGGGTCACGACACTTCTGAACTTAGATCAATTAGAACGAATATTAACTTCTGTATTTAATCTAAGATTATTACCATCTGGACTTTACTATATTGAAACGATGCCGTATCTAATTAAAATAAATGAAATTAGTATCATATGTTTATCCGCCATCATTATAAGTATTCTTTCTTGTTTAATCCCTTCTTTCAGAGCAGGAAAGCAAGATCCATCAACAATTACACGTTTTCATAACGGTTAATCAAAATGATTACTAAAAACTATGAATACACAGTTTTAAAATCTTTTTTAAAAGCAAAATCTGGAATATTTATTCTATCAAATACATCAATATTCAGTATCCTGGGAATAAGTTTAGGTGTTGCAGTTATTATTACAGTGATGTCAGTGATGAATGGTTTCCAGGTTGAAGTTAAAGAGAAAATTTTGGGTTTACTGCCCCATGCCTCTATTACCTATACTCAAGAATCACAAGATAAGGATATATTACCCTTAGTTCTTAATAATAATTCCAATGTGAAATCTTATTCTGTATTTGTTAATCGTGAAATGATAGTTATTGGTGAAGACCAATTTTCTGCTGTTCAGTTAAAGGGTATTTCATCAGTTGATAGTGCTTTAGGAAAAAAGGTTTCCAATCTAGTTGTTGAAGGCAACATTAGCTCTTTGATCAATGGAGACTATAATATTTTGATTGGTAGTGGTCTTGCAGAGCAATTAAATGTCAAAATAGGAGAGACTATTACTTTAATGACTCAAGATAATTCATTGACACCTTTTGGAAACTTACCAAGACTCAAAAAATTCACTATTACTGGAATATTTAAATCAGGCATCTATAGTTATGATCAAAATTTAGTCTTAATTAATTTTGTTGACGCACAAATATTTCTTCAGTTAGAGAAACAAATACATGGATATGATATTGAACTATTTAATCCCGATATAGCTAGCTATGAAATAAGAAATATTGCATTAGAAGCGAATGGAGGATTTATAGTCAGCGATTGGTCTAAGCAAAGTCCTAATTTTTTTAGATCTCTGGAGTTGACAAAAAGAATAATATTTGTGGTATTACTGATTATTTTATGTGTTGCCTCATTTAATATTGTTTCTACACTAATTATGATGATCAAGCAAAGAAGATCCACCATTGGTATTATTAGAACCATAGGAGTGAATCAATCTGGTATTTTTAGAATATTTTTGTCGATTGGTTTAGTTCTAGGTACTATAGGCTCTGCAATAGGAATATTATTGGGTACAGTGATCACACTTAACTTAACTCTACTGATTCAGTTTGTAGAAAAACTCTTTGGTGCATCCTTATATCAAGCAGAAATATATTTTCTTAGTGAAATACCTACGAGAATTGATTGGTTAGAGGTTCTTATGATATTTGCAGTAGTTCTATTTCTATCAGTAATTTCATCTTTGGTACCATCCTATAGGGCATCTAAATTAAATCCTGCAATACTTCTAAAAATGGATACCTAGATATGCATAAAGTGATACTAGAAATAAAAGATATTAAAAAAGCTTTTACTAAGGGTAATGAGCTAATAAAAGTTCTGGATGGCATTAATTTAAATATTCATGAAAAAGAAACTATAGGTATTATCGGGCCATCTGGGAGTGGTAAAACCACCTTACTTCAAATTATTGGCATGCTGGATCAATTGAATTCTGGAGCCATTAGCATAGATGGCATTGATGCATCCACTTTATCTGATAAAGCTGCAAGCAAGTTAAGAAATAATTATTTTGGTTTTATCTACCAATTTCACCATCTTATTGGTGAATTTACTGCGCTTGAAAATACAATGATGCCGCTACTTGTAAGGGAAACAAAGATGTCAGAGGCAAAGAATAAAGCAGCAAGTATATTATCAGCAATTGGCCTAAGTAATAGACTGAATCATAGACCCTCTGAACTTTCTGGTGGAGAATGCCAAAGGGTTGCTGTTGCTAGAGCGATGATTGGAAAGCCCAATGTTATTTTGGCTGATGAACCAACAGGTAACCTTGATCCTGAAACTGCAAAATCTGTTTTTGACTGTTTGCTTGAGCTTAATGAAAACTCAGGTTCTGGACTAATTGTTGTGACGCATAATCAAGAATTGGTCAAAAAACTAGATAGAATTATTGAATTACGTTTAGGAAAATTAGTGAATATATAGTTTTTTCTAAAATAAATATTATTTAATCTTCATAATTACATCATATTTAGAGAACCTTCTAGGATATTAAAGTAGCGTATAATATTTTTACATGAACGACGGCTTAAAAACTTATTTAAGATTATTGAGATACGCATCTCATTATTGGCTAATGTTTACGTTTGGAGCAATTGCCATGCTGATATTTGCTATCACAGATACTGGCTTTGCTTTTTTAATCAAAACATTAACCGATAGTTTTGCTGGTACAGAAAATTCAAACAATATAGATCAAATTAAAGATTATTTACCATTAGTTGTTATTTTTATTTTTTTGATCAGAGGCCTCTCAGGATTTTTCTCAACATATAATATTGCCTGGATTGGTAGGCAAGTAATCAAATCTCTGAGAGCTGAAATTTATAATAAGTTTTTATATCTGCCAACAATATTTCTAGATAGAAAATCAAATGCAGAACTTCTATCAAGAGTCACATTTAATATAGAGCAAGTTGCAGAATCAGCATCTAATATTATTACAATTCTAATTAGAGATACATTAACTATCATCGTCCTTTCAATTTATATGATTTATCTCAGTCCTACATTAGCAACAGTAATTTTTATGGCCGCACCTATTATTGCTTTACTGGTTTGGGCTTTGAGCAAATTATTCAGAAGATATAGCGAAAGAATACAAGATTCCATGGGAGATGTTACTCATGCTATTAAGGAAACACTACAGAATCATAGAATTATTAAAATCTTCAATGGGCAGAGTTATGAAAATAAGAAATTCTCAGTGATTAATGAAAGTAATAGAAAACATAACACAAAGCTCTTATCAACCAAGGCAATAGGGGATGCTTTAACTATATTTATAGCATCACTAGGAGTAGCAGGTGTAGTTTATGTGGCAACGACAGATGAAGTAAAAAATAATATGAGTGTAGGTGACTTTAGTGGTTTTATTACAGCAATGGTTTTGTTAATGACTCCGCTAAAAAGATTGACCAATGTTAATGCCATGATTCAAAAAGGAATTGCAGCTGCATCTAGTATATTTATTTTAATTGATGAAAATAATGAACAAGATACTGGATTACAAGAAGCAGGAATTCTGAAAGGCTCCATTGATTTTAAGGATATAGTTTTCTCCTATGATCAGGAGTATGGACCAACACTCAATAATATAAATTTAAATATTCAATCTGGTGAGACAGTTGCTATCGTAGGTAAATCAGGGAGTGGTAAAACTACATTAGTTAATCTTTTACCTAGATTCTATGATATCTCAAAAGGTACTATAACTATTGATGATACAAATATAGAAAACTATTCTCTTGCATCATTGAGAAAAAATATTAGTGTAGTGACTCAAGAAGTCACACTTTTTAATGACTCCATTATTAATAATATTTCCTATGGAGATCACACTAGTGAAGACATAGATAAGGCGGTCAGTGCTGCACATTTGGAAGAATTTATAGCAAAACTACCCAATGGGCTTGAAACAATAGTAGGAGATCAAGGTATTTTATTGTCTGGTGGTCAAAGACAAAGAATAGCTATAGCTAGAGCATTACTAAAAAATACACCAATACTGATACTTGATGAGGCTACATCATCTTTAGATACAGAATCTGAGAAATACATTCAGGAGGCACTAGAGAACTTAATGAAGAACCGGACAACATTGGTTATTGCACATCGCCTATCCACAATTGAGAAAGCAGACCGCATATGTGTTCTTTCAGAAGGACAAATTATAGAAACAGGTACACATAATGAATTAATAGAGAATAATTCAGAATATGCACTACTTCATAAATTACAGTTTGATGAAGAAGTTTAGTCATAAATTTCTAAATTCAATTTGGTATGAGGGATTGAGACCACCAATAATCTTAAGAATGTTATCTATTATTTTTAGGTTTATAGTTTATTTGAGAAAAACTTTATATGAAGCTGGTTTTTTGAGAGTAATAGATATAGGCATCCCTGTAATTATCGTTGGTAATATTTCAATCGGAGGTACAGGAAAAACTCCTATTACGCTTTGGTTGAGCGAAGAGTTAAGAAAAAAGAACCAGAAAGTTGGGATTATATCACGCGGTTATAAAGGGAAGAATAAGAGGCAGGAACCAATTATTATTAATTCAGATCATTCTGCTGCCGAATATGGAGACGAAGCTGTCTATTTGGCTCAAGAATCTAACGCAATGATTTGTGTATGTACTAATAAGGTAAAAGCTGCAAAACTCTTAAAAGAAAAGGGTGTCGATATCATTATTTCTGATGATGGGTTGCAACACTATGCTTTGGGTAGGAATATAGAAATATTGATAATTGATAGTAATCGATTGTTTGGAAATGCTTTGATGTTACCTGCTGGCCCACTTAGAGAAGATATTGAAAGAATAGCGTCCGTTGATCTAATAATGGTTAATGGGTCAAAAATATTAACGAAGGATGAACCTTTATTGACAAATAATCCAATTGAGTATTTTACAATAGAAAATGAAGAAGTAAGAGAAGTAAATAGTAATCAAATAAGATCAATTATTGATTTTGCAGATACAGAAGTTCAGGTACTAGCAGGTATTGGAAATCCGGAGAGAATATATTCAGAACTTAAGAAAAAAGGTCTGCATATAATACCAATTATGGCAGAAGATCATGAACTTATTGACTTGGATACGATTGAAAAAGAAGCAACTATTCCTATATTTATAACCCCTAAAGATTATGTAAAGTACCAAGGTAAAATGAGAGATAATACATGGCTATTAAATCCTAAAATAAGAATAAAAGAAGGATTAATGATTGACTCTATTTTGAATAAGCTTATTGGCAGAAACTTATGAATTCAAATTATATAATTGTTATTCCAGCAAGATATGATTCCAAAAGACTACCTGGAAAACCTCTGGCCGACATCGAGGGAAAACCGTTAATACAAAGAGTTTATGATGCAGCCAGAAAATCTTCAGCTAAAGATGTAATCATAGCTACAGATAATCAAATGATTAAGGATATTGCTAATAGTTTTAATGCTAAAGTGATAATGACTAACCAGACCCATCAGTCAGGTACTGACCGTATTAATGAAGTTGCTAACCATGAGTACTGGAATGATGATCAAGTAATTGTAAACCTGCAAGGTGATAATCCTTTAATGCCATATGAGAATATAGATCAACTTGCTAAAATGATTAATACCCATGAAGATTCTGGTTTGTGTATTGCCACGCTTTCAACTCGTATCATTGAGAATAAAGATATAGAAGATCCTAATGTTGTTAAAGTTGAATTCATTCAAGAAACAAAAAAAGCAATATCTTTTAAACGACATGTGGATATACGTCTTAAAAAGAAAAAGAAATTTTGGAGACATATTGGTATATATGCTTACACAAGAGATTCTCTTAAGGTATTTAGTGATGCACAGCCTTCTAAAAATGAAATGAAATATAACCTTGAACAATTAAGAGCCTTTGATTTAGGTATAAGTATCATAATTGATGAAGCAGAAAAAAATCCAGGGCCAGATGTTGATACAAATGATGACTTAGAAGCTGTTCGCAGAATATATCGTTCATTTTAGAATGAATTCAGAGAATAATTATAAATATAAGGTTTTATTTGTTTGTATGGGAAATATATGTCGTTCTCCAACAGCAGAAGGTGTGTTTAGGAATAAGATTAATGAAAAAAAATTAAGTGAAATGGTTTTTGTAGATTCATGCGGTACTCATGATTATCATCAAGGACAACAGCCAGACAAGAGGTCTCAAGAGGCAGCATTAAAAAGGGGTATTGATATCTCCTCACAAAAATCTAGGGCTATTAGTACATCTGATTGTTCTGAATTTAATCTTATTCTAGCAATGGACAAAATGAATTTTACTCATATTCAATCAATGATGAATTTTAATGAAAGGGATAAATTATCTCTTTTTCTAGATTTTTCAAAGCAAACTGAGTGGACGGAAGTACCCGATCCATATTATGGAAAAATCAATGGGTTTGAATTAGTTCTAGATCTTCTTGATGAGGCTAGTGAAGGTTTAATCGATTACATTGAAGAAAAGATTATGATTTTGGAGGAATAATGTCTTCCCAAGGCAATACTCGTTGATTGTTCGCATTATTGTTTTCCGGTAAATTTTCTCTCTTTGGCTTTTTAATATCTTTAGGCAACTTCTTACTATCTTTAAAGGTTTTTTTAGATTTCTTCTCAGCTTTCTTAACAGGTGCTTTTCTATCTATTTTCTTACCAGGTGCTTTGTTCTCAGCTTTCTTAACAGGTG
>JABHDX010000014.1 GCA_018672815.1 Gammaproteobacteria bacterium
CAGATATCTGGAGAATATAAATGCTCATCATGGAATGACTCAAATGACATGCTCGCAGATCCATTGATTGATGCAATAATTCTATCTACTCCTCCTGGACTCCATTTTGATCAAGGTATGAAAATATTAGCCTCAGGTAAACACTTATGGTGTGAAAAGCCTTTAACTACCAATCTATCTGAGACTCTTCAATTAATAAATTTTTCAGAGAAAAAAAATCTAGCAGTCTGTGAATCCTTAATGTATCTATATCATCCACAGTTCATTGAGCTTAAGAAGATGATTAGAAAAGATCATTTAGGTGCTATCAGTATTATCCAAGCTAACTTTTGTCTCCCAACATTAGATAATCCAGGATTTAGAGATAATCAATCATTAGGTGCAAGCTGTCTAATGGATGTGGGTATCTATCCAATATCTTTAATACTCTCATTATTTGATAATAATTCTATTGAAGTGGTAACAAGTAAGATTATTATTAATGATGAATTATCTTATGATGTATCCGGCATTACGCATCTTTTGATTGATTCCAATATCAATTGTTTCCTTAATTGGAGCTATGATACTGCTTATACTAATGAGGTTAATATTTGGGGTACGAAGAATAATTTACATTCCAATAGAATATTCTCTAAAAATAAAGAGTATACTCCATACTTTGAAATGAGGGATACGAATGGTAATTATTCCAAAACAGACCTTCCTTCAGCTAATCATTTCAAATGGATGTTAGATTATTTTTCGAAAGTTATTGATAGTGAGGAAAAAATTAACCAGCAAAAAAGTAATATTTTAAAATTGGCAACAATTTTGGAAAAAATTAAAGTAAATTAATTAAAAGTTAAAGGAAAATTAGAATGTATAAATTTAAGGATATTCATTTAGATGATGAAACAATGTGGCCAACGTCACCAAAAATAGAACTGGAAGAGCCTTTTGAAGATGATCGTGGTTATATTCAGTCATTACTTAATTTTCCAATGAAAAACTTATCCATGATTTTCTCAAAAAAAGGTGCATTAAGATCCAATCATAATCATTTTACAGATTGGCATTATATGTTCACAGTTTCTGGTTCATTTGATTATCACTACAGACCTCATGGAAGTGATGAGCCTATAAAGTTGGAGAAATTTCAAGCTGGTGAAATGGTTTTTACGCCACCAATGGAAGATCATGCATGTATATTCACACAAGATACACTTTTAGTTGTAGCTAGCAGAAACCCAAGAGACCAAGAAACCTATGAGAGCGATGTAGTAAGAATACAATTAATTGATCCTGAAGAAACCAACGCATGAAAGAAAAATCCTGCTTAAAAAAAAATTCATGCAGAATTTGCCTATCATCTGATATCCAAAAAGTAGTTGAGCTAACGCCAACTCCTCCAGGTAATAATTTTATTTCAGGGGATCAAATGGATAAATTAGAAGAGGTTTTTCCATTGGATCTTTATTTCTGTAATGTTTGTCATCATATTCAGTTAGGACATGTCGTTGATCCTCAATTTCTTTTTCAAAATGACTACTCTTATGTTTCCTCAACATCTCCTGTATTTGTAGAACATTTATCTAGTTATGCTAAATATGCTATCAACCTGTTAGACATTAAGAAATCTTCCTTAATTATAGATATTGGCTCAAATGATGGGACCTGTTTAAAATATTTTAAGCAATTAGGGATGACTGTATTAGGTATTGATCCGGCAGTTAAAATAGCTGAGATTGCTAATTCAAATGGAATAAATACAATACCAGATTTTTTTTCATCCTCCATTGCTGAAGAAATTATCATAGAACATGGTAAAGCTGACTTGATAACATCGCATAATGCATGTGCCCATATAGACGATTTAGATAGTGTTATATCTGGAGTATCTATGCTTTTGAAAGACGATGGAGTATTCATAATGGAAGTTGGTTATTTTCTAGATGTATTTGAAAATAAATGGTTTGATACTATTTATCATGAGCATGTTGATTTTCATACAGTAAAGCCATTACATAAATTATTTTCAAGATTTGATTTAGAATTATTTAGAGTGGAAAGAATAACACCACAAGGTGGATCAATCAGAGTATTTATTCAAAGAAAGGGTGGTAAGAGACCTGTAGATGTTTCATTATCTGAGTTAGAAAAACTAGAAAGTAAAAGGGGTCTTCATAAGCCAGAAACATATAAAAATTTTGAAAATCAGATAAACAAAGTAAGGGATAATTTTCAGGATCTTATCAAAGATATTAAAGAATCAGGTAAAACAATAGCAGCTTTTGGAGCACCTACAAAAGCAACTACTTTGTCATATCATTTCCAGATTGATAAGACGCAAATTGATTTTATTGTGGATGATAACCCACTTAAACAAGGTCTCTATTCACCAGGGATACATATTCCTGTTTATGATGCATCCCATATATATACTAAGAAACCTGATTATTTAATAATCCTTGCCTGGAACTTTGCAGAGTCAATAATGTCTAAACACCAAGAGTATCTAGAATTGGGAGGTTCATTTATTATTCCAATGCCAGAAACGAGGGTAATTAAAAAAGAATATGATTAGTAACTCATACTTAGTATTATGATTTTTAAGAAAGCTTATGAAAAAACGGATATTAGTAATTAGCCCTCATCCTGATGATGAAACATTGGGACTAGGTGGAACAATTTCAAAACATATATTTAATGGAGATGATGTTTTTATTTTGACTATCTCTGGTCATCTACCCCCTTTATATAATCGTGAAGATTATGAAAAAACAGTCAAAGAGGCAAAAAATGCATTCGAAATACTCGGCGTTCAGAATTCACACTTTCTAGAGATACCAGCAACGATGATTGGTGATGAGCCAATCAGTTCATTGAATATGAAGATTTCTAAAGTGTTATCAGACTATAAGCCAAATATTGTATTCTGTCCTTTCCCAGATCGTCATATTGATCATAAACTCATATTTGAAAGTGCTATGGTTGCAACCAGACCAGTAAATTATGGGAAAGATATAGAACTAGTAGCAGCCTATGAAACCTTATCTGAGACACATTGGAATGCTCCTTATATTGAACCAAACTTTACTCCAAATTTAGTAGTTGATATTGATAATTTTATTGATAATAAGCTCAACGCTTTGAGATGCTATAAGTCACAAATAGACGAAGAGTCAGGCCCTCGCTCAATCAGGGCTGTAAGAGCGTTGGCAGAATTTCGTGGTACACAATCAGGTTTTGGTTTTGGTGAAGCCTTGTATGTCATAAGAATGATAGCTTAAATCATAATTAACCTTTTCATGAGATCTTTCTTTTTAAAGTATATTAGCCATCTTATAGGGATGAATAGATCAATAAAAAATCTATTACTTATGATTGTGGACTACTTAGTGTTAACTTTTTCTTTTTGGATAGCCTTGTCAATTAGACTCAATGAGTTTTATTTTGCACCAACTAATGAAACAAAATTACTCATGATTATGGCTCCTCTTATAGCTTTGCCAATATTTTATAGCTTTGGCTTATATCGATCTATGCTTAGGTATAGTGGATATCAGAGTATTAGGATTATTATGATAGGGGTAACGGTCTATACTATCTTTTGGTTTATGCTTGTATTGGCTACTGAAGTTGTAAATAAACCCTATGATTTTCTAACTATCAATTGGCTGCTTAGTATTTATTTAGTGGGTGGTGTAAGAATGTTAATTCGTTGGGTCTTAACAGAAGAGGATGCACAACCGACAAAAGCACTCATTTATGGAGCGGGAGCAGCAGGCATCCAGCTAAAGTCGGCCATAGAGTATAGTCCAGAAACAAAGATTATAGGATTTATTGATGATGATCCTAAGCTTCAAGGTTTGGATATTGAGGGAAGAAAAGTTTACAGTCCTTCAATGATTTCCAAGCTAATTGAAAAAAAATTAATTACACATATTTTTTTAGCACTCCCCTCATTATTGAAGTCAGAGAAACAATTAATATTACAAACACTAAAAAAATATGCATTGGAAATAAGATCACTGCCAGACTTATCAGATTTAGTTGAGGGAAGGATATCTGTCTCCGATCTTAAAAAAATAAAAATAGATGATTTATTGGGAAGATCAGCAAGAAAACCAAATGATATTCTTCTAAAAAGAGATATTGAAAAGAGAAATATATTAGTTACTGGTGCAGGAGGATCGATAGGTTCAGAGCTTTGTAGGGAAATTATTCGGCAAAAACCTAATAAATTAGTTCTATTTGATATCAGCGAATATGCACTGTATTTAATAGAAAGGGATTTATCTGATAGTGATTGTGAAACTGAAATTATTCCTATGGTTGGAAATGTATATGATGGCAGTAACTTGGATAAAGTCTTCCAGAGTTTTAAAATAAATACCATATACCATACAGCAGCTTATAAACATGTTCCCTTAGTAGAAAAAAATATTATAGAGGCTGTAAAAGTTAATATTTTTGGGACCCTGTCTTGTATAAATGCTGCTATCAATTCCGGAGTAAATAGCTTTGTATTTATCTCCACCGATAAAGCAGTGAGACCTACAAATATAATGGGTGCTACCAAACGTTTCGCAGAACTTATATTAAAATCAAAAGCATTAATCGCTAAGAGTCAAGAGAACATTAATACAAGAGTTAGTATTGTAAGATTTGGCAATGTTCTTGGTTCCTCAGGATCAGTCGTACCACTTTTTGAGAAACAAATTAAGCAAGGGGGACCTGTAACAGTTACAGACCCAAACATCATTCGTTATTTTATGACAATAGAGGAAGCATCTCAATTGGTCATCCAATCTGGTGCTATGGGCACTAGTGGAGATATTTTTGTTCTAGATATGGGTGAACAAATTAAGATTGCACAGTTAGCAGAGGATATGATTAGATTAAGTGGAAGAACTGTAAAGAATGAAGGTAATCCAGAGGGTGATATTGAGATTCTTTTTACCGGATTGCGACCTGGTGAAAAACTCTATGAAGAGTTAAAAAATAGAGACTCACAACTAATACCAACAGATCATGAGAAAATTATGATGGCTGAGGAGGAAGAGACTATTTGGGAGGATTTACAAGTGCATTTAGAAACTTTAACGATCGCTTGTAGTGAATATGATTATGAGACGATTGAGAAAGTATTTATTGAGAATGTTTCAGGCTTTAAGCATGATCATGGAATTACAGACAGTATAGAGATGGTAAACAGAGAGTAAGTTGAATCTTGTTTTTTCTAAGGTCTAAGGTCTTCAAATAATTCTTTTTCCACTAAAGTACATATAATATGACCTATTAAGATATGCATTTCTTGTATTCTTGCGGTATCACTACTAGGAACATTTAGAATCACATCTGAGTGATCATGTAATTTAGAGATTTTTTCTCCTGTAAGACCAATAACATTTATTTTCATTTCATTAGCTAGTTTTGCAGCAGTAATAACATTATTAGAATTCCCACTAGTGCTTATTGCTATTAACGTATCCCCATCACTACCTATAGTTTTTAACTGCCTAGAAAAAACTTGATCATAGTCATAATCATTACTAATAGCAGTCATAACAGAAGTATCTGTAGTTAAGGCAATAGCACATAGACTTGGTCTATCAAAATTGAGTCTTGTAACAAATTCAGCAGCCAAATGTTGACAATCTGCAGCTGAGCCACCATTTCCTAAAAGCATTAGTTTTCCATTATTCGTTAAAGAAGATAGGCAAAATTGAGTAGCTCTTTCAATTGAATATTTTAATAGATCTTCATTTAGCAATTTTTGTGACGCATCTATATTTTCTTGGATTTGTTTATTGATTAGTTCTTTCATATTATTTCTTAAGTAGAGCAGTTTCAGGGTTAATATTATGGTTTTTTAATAAATCATTAAAGACAAAAAAACTATTATTCAAGTAGCTTTCTTTTCTATTATAAAGTACTTCACTTCCATCTATATTTATTAGTGTTGCACCAGCATTTTCTGCAATTGCATGACCAGCTGCTATATCCCATTCACATGTAGGACTAAGCCTTGGATAAATATCTGCTTTACCTAATGCCACTAAGCAAAATTTTATTGAGCTTCCAGCTTTTATAATTTCATAACGAGAAAATCTTTTTAGAAAGTTATCCAAATCGTTACTTGGGTGAGATCTGCTAGTAGCTATTTTAAGAAAATCATTATTTTTATCCTTAGTAACATTCATTTGAACGATTTTGTTGTTTTTTATATAGAAAGATCCATTACCTTTAGAACCCCAAAATGTTTCTGATGAAACAGGCATAAATATAACTCCTAAAATTGGTCTGCAATTTTCTATCAGGGCTATATTTACTGTAAATTCACCATTTTTTTTAATAAATTCTTTTGTACCATCTAATGGGTCTATCAGCCAATACTTTATCCATTTTGATCTGATCTCAAAGGGTATATCAGAATCTTCTTCTGAAAGAATTGGAATCTCAGGTGTAAGTTCTTTGAGTTTCTTAGAAATAATATTATGAGATATTGTATCTGCTTTTGTTAATGGAGATGAATCTTCTTTCATTTGATAATCAAAATCTGAATTATAGACTTCTAGAATAGCCTCTCCAGCCTCTTTTGCAATTGCGATTAATTCATCTATTAATTGTATATTATGTGAATTATCATTCATATATGATGTTTATCGTAGTTTAAATTATGTTATAAGTGTATGTAATATATAGATATTGATTAAATATTAAAGAAAAAGTACTAAAAAAGCTTGCAAAATATTCTTTAAAAAGGAGAATATCTATTATCAAGTCCTTTTCAAGGCACTTAACCAAAAATAATTTTGAAATAACCTATCTACCAAAACAATTATATATTAATAATACCTAGTTAATGAGCGTTTCACATACAACTGACCAAGAATTTCATAAAGATGTTTTAGAATCTCCTATACCTGTTTTAATGCAGTTTACAGCTGAGTGGTGTGGCCCATGTAAAATGATTGGACCTATCCTAGAGGAGTTATCCCAAGAGCTTGAAAATAAGATAAAAATAGTAAAAGTTGATGTCGATAAGAATGGTGAAATAGCTGTTAAATATTCAATTAGGAGCATACCAACACTTATTATTATTAATGCTAGGGAAGTTAAAGCACAACATATTGGTGCAGCTTCAAAAGCTCAACTTACAGAATTTATTAACGGAAACATATAATGCCTAATAACGCACATAATAAAAATCACCAAAAAGGAAGAAGAAGAAACCCAAGACATAAAAAGGGTTTCCAA
>JABHDX010000109.1 GCA_018672815.1 Gammaproteobacteria bacterium
TGTAATGTCTTCAAATGTATTTTTTGGCTCTGACGTTGAGTACATAGAGTTGGTTTTAAAGTTAGCAGCAGTCAATGGTTTGGGGGGCTCTTTAGATTGTCCAAATGTTATTCCCCAAGGAGCAATGGTGGAAATCATTCCTATTGATTTAATAAGGTTTCTTCGTTTCAAATAGATCTTCTCAGGAGTAATTTCAGAAGATTTAACAACAGAATTTTTTTGTATGATCATGGGCTTATACCTTGCCAATTAATTAAAATATTTATTTGTATATTAGCGGATTCCGACATAGACGCAAACGGAGTCTGGTGAGACAATATAAGAAAGTAAATAAAGGTTATGATTATGAAAAGAAAATTATTGATTTCTCTATCTCTTTTTTTTCTGATTGCTTGTGACTCAGCAGACCAATCTAATTCATTTGAAATGACTGTTGGTGGAACTGGAGTACCTAATACTGTTGGTACACAGCATTTTTCAGAATTCAAAGAATCTGTAGAGCAGGAATTACCCGAAGCTAAGGTTAAAATGCTTGTCTTTGGACAATTGGGTTCTGAAGAGAATATTGTTTCAGGATTAAGAAGAAACAGAGTTCAATTTGCCAATCTTTCAGCCATTATTACTTCAACTTTGATTCCAGAGACAGCACTCTTATATGCTCCTTTTCTGTTTGATAATGAAAAAGAAGCAGATTTTATTTTTGATAACTATCTCACTGAGATTTATAAAGAATTATTGGCTGAAAATGGCTTGGAATTTATTGCTTGGAGTGAGATTGGTTTTCATAACATTTATGGGAAAGAGCCAATCATATTGCCTAGTGATGCAATAGGAAAACGCTACCGTGTTTCAGCAAGTCTGAGTTCACGATATTTTGCTGAAGCCATTGGTGCAGATTTAATTCCGATGGGTTACGGCGAGATTGTTCAATCTCTTCAAACAGGTTTAATTGAAGCCGGAGATAATTCAATTGCACTTTATGTCAAGACAGGAAAGGAACAAGAAGCGCCGCATTATACCCTGACACGACATTCACTTGGAATGTCTCTTATGGTAGCAAGAAAAGCTTGGTGGGATGGTTTGACTAACAATGAGCAAAAGGTGATAGGAGAAGCTTGGCCAAAAGTTGAGATCGCAAGAGAGCAGCTTCGTGCTGAAGCGATAGAGGATTTAAGCAATGCGGAAGCGATGGGAATTATTGTGCATTCATTAGACACAGAGCAAAGAGCATTATGGAAGAAGGCCAGTCAAGGGCAAATAGAAAGAATGGCAGATACTATCGGTGGACGTTCTCAAGACTTATTAAGTTTAATTAAAAAAGGCAAAGCAGACTATAAAGCCCAATTTAGTGAGTAATTTTGATACTTAATTTTAATAAAAAAATTGTTTTAATACTGCTCACTGAAGCTATAGCTGGCATTACTTTTGGCGTTAGTATGCCTCTGGGTTCATTAACGCTTGAAACTTGGGGTGTATCATCAAGCATGATTGGACTGAGTTCTGCAATGCCTGCTCTTGCTGCAGTGATTGTTACTCCATTTTTACCAAGATTAATTAATTATTTTGATCAGCTGTCCATTCTTAAGTTTGCCTTTGTTTTGGTTCCTTTATCTCTTGTATCTCTGGCGTTTACAGAGAATCTTTTCATCTGGTTCTTTTTGAGATTTTCGCTAGGAGTAGGGGGAACCATCATATGGGTGATCACCGAGATATGGATTAATTCTTATGCAAGAGATGAAAATCGAGGAATCATTATTGCGATTTATACTTCAGTATTATCACTCGGCTTTATAACGGGTGTGTTGTTATTGTCTATGATTTCAGTTGAAAACTACAACACAGCTTTCTATATGGCAGCAACGATTGCAATTCTTGCAGCAGTCCCTATATGGCCAATACGAGATTGGCCCAAACATGATGTTGTTGAAGATATTTCATTTTTTAAGTACTTTAAAAAAACACCCAGTTTGATGGGATCAAGTTGGGTAATGGGTTTTCTTTATGCTGGAACAGCTTCTTTATTGCCTATTTTTGCTCTTCAAAATGAATTAAATTATTCAGAATCTTCTAGAACCGTCGCTTGGCTAGGCAGTGGGGAATTATTATTGCCTATTTTAGTTGGATTTATGGCAGACAGAATGAGTAAAAGAAGATTAATGATAATTATCACAATGATGACTACTTTAGGGATGTTTATTATGCCTTATATATTTTCATATCCTCTTCCAAGGGTGATGCTTTTATTTATATTGGGTGGAGCAATTATGAGCCTTTATTCTTTAGGGTTAACCATGTTGGGCCATCAATTTAAGGGACAAGCATTGACATCGGCTAATGCCAGTTTTATATTTTTTTTATGCTTAGGAGAAATTTGTGGACCAATCGTTATAGGGACCTCAATGGATATTTTTGGAAGCTATTCTTTTGGTTGGGTATCAGCACTTTTCTGCTTTGTATATTTATTGATTTTCATTTCAACGGGAAGCATGAAAGAAGTGAAATAATATCAAGCAATTGGATTATTTAATGGTTTATCTTTTTCCTTCGGTTCTAAATTTTCTTCATTTTTAATTGGATAGCTGAATTCATGTCGGATGAGCATATTTGGTTTTTCTTGAGGAATTCCTTCAATGTATACAGGTCTATATATAGTATTTCTAATAGCTGAAATAGCTATTTTATCAATTAATTGTTTGGGTTGTGATTCTATAATTTCAATATTTTCTGTGTTTCCTTCAGTATTAACTGAGTATTCGATAGCAATGTATCCTGTTTCATACATTTGATTATCATCATCAGATGCTTTGATAGGGTATTGTTTAGGAATCATAACATTTCTTACCTTGATTGGTTTTGAGAACTGATTTTTAACGATAGATTCAATGTTTTGATCTTCTTCAATCAATCTCCAACAATCCAGGTAGATTTTTTTAGCTGATTCAGCTCTACCAAAACTACTGTAGGTATCTCCCAGATCTAATAAAACTTCTAACTTGAGATAAAGATCTGTTTCTGTATTGCTATTAATAATTTTTAATGCTTTTTTTAGAGGACTCAAGCTTTGATAAATATCCATCCCTTCTCTACGGTGAGAGAAAGAAAGATTTTTATAAGTTTCTATCAGCTGCCCTAGGTTTTGTTCATTTCGATTGGACTGTCTTTCAAGCAATTCTTTATGAATTTCTCTTTCTGAGTAAATTTGTCCAGATCTCTTATACCATTTTGCTAACTTGGTTAGAGATTCATCCACCATGGGATTTGAAATACCAAAATGATTTTTATTTACATAGACTTGAAAGTTTTGATGATGATTAGCTTTTTCAAAGTTTCTCAAGCCAATATAACTTTCAGTCAATGAGTCATGTATTTTTAGTTGCTCTAGATTATAGAAACCATTATTAACATGGTTAATTCTTAATGCTCTTTCAAATATATTTGTAGCTTTAGCATATTCTTCAAAACGATTGAGTGTTAGTCCAAAACCATACAGAGGTACGATTAATTCAGGTGAGATGATGTTTTGGTTTAATTCGATTAGCTTGATACATCTTTCGAATATTGCTTGAGATTGATCAAAATCATCCACCATATAATAAGCACTTGCAAGGTTATTTAGAGGCGTGATTAGTTTGAAGTTTTCTTTCCCATAAGTTTGTTCTGTTATTTCAACAATCCTAATTGCAAATTTAATACTGTCTTCATATCGTTTTTGGTCAAAAAGATTGAGAAATTCTTTCTGCCATTCATCTCTTTCAAGAAGTTGAACGTCTTTATTTATTTCTTGGCTATAAATATTGAAAGAATACATAGATAAAACAAAGAGCATTGTTGAGCATACTATTTGTTTTATTAAATTATAAAAATGCTTCTTTAAGAGTGTTTGCATTGTCATGCTATTAATTTATCATAAAATCTAAATCTAAGCATAATAGAGTCAGAGACTTATAGTATGGAAAAAACAACGAAAAAGCATTTTGTAAATGGCCATAATATCGATAAGCCTTTTCCTGAACAATGTCATCAAATCATAGTAGCTATGGGCTGCTTCTGGGGAGTTGAGAAATTATTCTGGCAGGCGGATGGTATTTTTTCAACTGCTGTGGGATACATTGGAGGAAGTACTATTAATCCTACTTATGAAGAAGTTTGCACAGGTAATACAGGCCATACTGAAGCGGTACTAATAGTCTATGATCCATTAAAGATATCACCTAAGAAAATATTAAAACTATTTTGGGAGGGCCATGATCCCACACAATATATGAGACAAGGTAATGACATAGGATCTCAGTATCGTTCAGCGGTATTTTTTCCGAATGAAATGATATTAGGATTAATCCAAGAAACTAGATCTGAGTATCAAAAAGAATTAACACAATCCGGTTATGGAGAGATTGTCACGGAAGTTATACCTGAAGAACATTTTTATTATGCTGAAGACTACCATCAACAATATCTAGCTAAAAATCCAAACGGCTATTGTGGACTTGGTGGAACCGGTGTTTGTTTAAAGTAGCAACTCTAATTGAGAACTTTATAGCCTCTTCCTTTGAGGCATTGTTTTAGAATTTGCTCTTTTTCTCTAGCGGCCCTCAAGCCTGATTGAGTTCCTCCTGTGACAGCACCGATCTCAATCGCATCTTTCCGCCTATCTGAAATGGCTTCAATGACAGCTCCTACAGCAGCTCCTGTCGCTGAACCTTTAGCTATACTTCTGGTGATAGAGACATCATCAGAATAAGCGTTGCATTCCTCTAAGTCAGTTTCATAGAGAGTCATATCAACACCTTTGGTATCAATAATTGGTTTGGCCTGATCTAAGATAGATGTAGAATTATTACTCACACAGCTTGTCACTAAAAGCAATAGTAATATTACAACAGTATATTTCATAGCGTCTTTTCTTAGATTATATAATGGATACTATAATCAAAAATTATGAAGAAAGTATGTAGATTTATTGATTAATTTTGAATGGATTCAAATAGACCTGCAGCTCCCATGCCACCGCCTACGCACATTGTTACTACACCATATTTAGCATCACGACGACGAAGTTCACGAACCAAATGTCCAACTTGTCTTGCTCCAGTCATGCCAAAAGGATGTCCTATAGCTATAGAGCCACCATTGAGATTTAATTTTTCAGTAGGCAGATTCAGCTGATCTCTGATATAAACTACTTGTGAAGCAAAGGCTTCATTGAGTTCCCAAATATCGATGTCATTAATCTCCAATCCAGCCGACTGAAGCAGTTTAGGTATGGCAAATACTGGACCAATACCCATCTCATCTGGTTTGCAACCAACAACACTAAAGCCTCTGAAATAAGCCATTGGCTTTACATTCAGTTCTTTCGCTTTTTCTTCATTCATAATCATAGCAACCGACGCGCCATCTGATAATTGCGAAGCATTTCCAGCAGTCACCGATCCATCTTCAGGATCAAACACAGGTTTGAGACCAGCCAATCCTTCCAAAGTTGTTTGCGGGCGATTACAGTTATCACGGTCCACCACAGAGTCAACTTCAGATATTTTTTCAGTTGCTTTATCTTGTATTAACATTTTTGTTTTCATAGAGATGATTTCATCATCAAACAGCCCTTGTTCCTGCGCTTTTGCACACCTTAATTGGCTGGACAGTGCATATTCATCTTGGGATTCCCTTGAGATGTTATATCGTTTTGCTACTGTTTCAGCTGTTGTTCCCATGGCGTGATAAACACCTGGAACTTCTTTTGCTACTTTTTCATTTTCAAACATGTACTCATTGATATGACCTTGAGTCGTACTAATGGATTCAACTCCGCCCGCAATAATACAATCTGAAAAACCACTTTGTATTTGGGTCGCAGCCATAGCTATAGTTTGTAAACCAGATGAGCAGTATCTATTAACCGTAGTCCCTCCTGTATTGATTGACAGCTTAGAAGCAACAGCTGCTACTCTAGCAATGTTATTTCCTTGAGGACCTTCAGGATATCCACATCCAAGAATTACATCTTCCACTAATAAAGGGTCAACATTAGGATTTCTATCCATGAGAGCATCTATAATATGGGCCGTCATATCATCGGCTCTGGTTTGATTAAACCCACCTCTGAATGATTTTGCTAAACCTGTTCTTACACTATCTACTATTACTGCTTGTGCCATTATCTTCCTCATCAAAATTTTTTTAACTAAGTCGGGTGATATTAGGTTAGTGCATAAAAATTCGCAAGCAAAAAACGTTCCCTTTTCTATAAAAAAAAGAAGTTACTAATGAATATGAAGAAACTATGGTGATTCTGTAACGAAGTGTATCTTCCATAGAAAATAATCCATAAATCTATACAATTATCCTAAATTAATAGCTGAGTTCAATTTCTATGACAAAAAATAAAAAAATTATAGCTGGTGTTATTGTGCTATTTATTATTATTGTTTCTTTCTCTGGTGGCGGAGAAAACCCAATTGAGGTTAGTGCTATAAAACCAGAAATCAGGACTGTAGAAAAAACTGTCTCCAATACAAGAGCTGGGACAATTGATGCTTGTAGAAGAGCAAAGATGTCGCCTGCTATGGGAGGTCAAATTGCATCTCTCACGGTAAAAGAAGGAGACATGGTTAAAAAAGATCAAATTTTATTGGAACTATGGAATAAAGAAACCAAAGCAAGAGTGGTGGCTGCAGAAAGGACCGCTGAACAAGTTTGTATTTTGTCTGATAAAGCAAACCGTGATGCAAATCGAATTACTGAGTTATTTACTAAAGGCTTGGCTTCTGAGGAATCAAAAGAAACCGCTGTAAGTAATGCTGAATCGAGTGCGGCATCTTGCAATGCATCGAAAGCTCAAGTCGATGTCACTAAAGCATCTCTAGAAAGAACTATGTTGATTGCTCCTTTCGATGGGATTATTGCAGAAATTGAAGGGGAATTAGGTGAGTATGTCACGCCTTCCCCTGTTGGTGTTGCAACAAAACCTACCGTTGATCTTATTGATAATAGTTGTATCTATATCAAGGCACCTATAGATGAAATTGATGCACCTGAGGTTGTTTCAGGTTTGAAAGCAAGAATTACAATGGATGCCTTTGGTCAAGAAGAATTTCCAGCCACAGTTACTAGAGTTGCTCCTTATGTTTTGGATCTTGAAAAGCAAGCAAGAACGGTTGAAATTGAAGCAGTTTTTGATAACCCTCAAAATGTTTTACTACCTGGTTATAGTGCTGACATAACCATTATTATTGATACAGTAGAAGATGCACTAAGCGTTCCAACACAAGCAGTCGTAAGGGATAAATTTGTTTATCTAATTAATGAAGATGACACTTTAGTGAAACAAAATATTGAAGTGGGGCTTTCCAATTGGCAATACTCAGAAGTGCTTAGCGGACTTACCATTGATGACAGAATTGTTTTATCAATAGATAGAAAAGGGGTTGAGGATGGAGTAAAAGTAATTGTAGAAGAAGAAATAGAGGAAGTTCAAACATTTGGTCCACGTGATGTTAGTTGAAACCTCTTAATATTCAAAAATTGGGAAATACTTAATATTCATAAATCAAAATGATTCGTATAGAAAAATTAAGTAGACAATTTGAGGTTGGCAATCAAATTGTGCGTGCACTTGATCATGTCGATCTAGAGATTACAGAAGGGGAGTATGTCTCAATCATGGGCGTTTCAGGCTCTGGTAAGTCTACATTATTAAATATCTTAGGTTTGCTTGATACTCCAACATCAGGAAATTATATTCTATCTGGAATTAATACCTCTGAAATGAATGATGACGAAATGGCTCATATTAGATCAACTAAAATTGGATTTGTTTTTCAATCGTTTCATTTAATTCCTAGATTGACAGCTGCAGAGAATATAGAAATGCCTATGGTTCTTGCTGGCATTAAACCCAAGGACAGAAAAGAAAAAGTTGATTTAGCACTCTCTAGGGTTAGTCTTACTGACCGATCTGATCATAAGCCCGAGCAGCTTTCAGGTGGACAACGACAACGTGTTGCTATTGCTCGATCTATAGTAATGGAGCCCGATGTGCTTTTGGCCGATGAACCCACAGGTAACCTAGATTCTACTTCAGGTATTGAAATTGTTAGGCTCATTGAAGATCTCAATAAAGGAGGTCTTACACTGATTGTTGTGACTCATGATAGGTCCATGGGCAATCGTTCAGATCGACTCATCAGACTCTTGGATGGAAAAATTATCAATGATGATGCTAAGTAAATTATGCGTTTTTACGATTTAATATTTCTAGCTCTTAGCACTCTGATTCGTTATCCCCTTAGAACTATTATGTTGCTTATTGCCACATCAATTGGCGTGATGGCAGTGATACTTCTTACAGCAGTTGGAGAAGGCGCTAGAGATTATATTACTGGTGAATTCAAAGACATGGGTACCAATCTTATTATTGTTATACCTGGAAAGAATGAAACCTCAGGAGGTGGATCACCGGTTGACTTGGCAGGAGTAACACCCAGAGATTTAACGATAGAAGATGCGATCAGTCTTAGAAAAATAGATGGGGTAAAAAACATAGCACCCATCGTCATTGGAGAGGCATCTGCACAATTTAATGGGCTGGAAAGAAGTGTGCCGATCATAGGCTCCACTCGGTCTTTTTTAAGTGTTAGAAAGTGGGAAATGGAAACAGGTATGTTTTTGCCAGGCACTACTTTAGAACGGTCTCCACCAGTGTGTGCAATAGGCAAGGAGGTTGAAAAAGAACTCTTTGGGCCATCCAATGCAATTGGACAGTGGCTAAGACTAGGTGATCGAAGATGTCGTGTCACTGGAATTATTGGTACTGAAGGAAGAGCAGTGGGTATTGATGTTCAGAAAACAGTAGTGATACCAGTGAGTCTCGGAACTGCTTTGTTTAATCGACCTTCTTTGTTTCGTATCATAGCCGAAGCTGAGAATAGACTGATCAGTGACCAAATTATTCAAGATATTAAAACAATTCTCAAAAAGCGTCATCAAGGTAAAGAGGATTTCACTGTAATTAGGCAGGATGCGGTTATGGCATCATTCGATAATATTTTTAATGTACTTACCATGGCACTAGGTTCTATAGCATCCATCAGTTTATTTGTGGCTGGCATTTTAATTATGAATGTTATGCTTGTCGCAGTTTCCCAAAGACAATCCGAGATTGGTCTATTAAAGGCTATTGGTGCAAAAAATAAACAAATCAGTCAATTATTTGTAGTCGAGGCCATTTTACTCTCAGGTTCAGGGGCTATTTTGGGTTTAATTTTAGGCCATAGTATTACGCAAGTATTAAAAATTTCTTTTCCAACATTTAATTTTTTACCCCCATTATGGGCCTCATATGTTTCATTGATAGTAGCATTGATGTCGGGAGTTATTTTTGGTTTGCTCCCAGCTAGAAGAGCCTCTAAGCTGGATCCAGTGATAGCATTAACTGGTAATAAGTAATATGAAAGTAAAAGACGTCTTTATTTTTTCTTCCTACTCAGTAATTTCTCAAAAAATGAGGAGTTTTCTAACCTCTTTAGGGATTGCTGTAGGTATTGTTTGTGTTATTTTTCTAACTAGCCTTGGACAAGGACTGCAAGTTTTTATTATTTCTCAGTTCTCACAATTTGGTAGCAGTATTATATCTATTGCACCAGGTAAAACGGAAACCATGGGGATGCCTTTGGGTACTTTTGGCTCAACAAAACCTCTTTCTTTCGAAGATGCAGCAGCTCTTGAAAAACTGGCCACTCTTGAGGTTGTTGTTCCTGTTTCAGGAGGAAATGCTGAGATTGAAAGCTCTGATCGGATGAGAAGATCAATGGTGATAGGTACAGGTGCAGATTACGATATTATCGTTGGTGCAGAAAATATGATGGGTAAATACTTGCCACATGATAATCCAAAAACACCAAGAGCTTTCGCTGTCCTTGGACCTGATATGAGAGATGAATTATTTGGCTCACAAGACCCAATAGGAAAGACTATTCGGGTTAACTCAGAGCGATTCAGAGTGATTGGCATTTTGCCATCAAAAGGTGATTTCTTAGGAATGAATTTGGATGATGCCGTTTATATTCCTATTGCTAAATTCAGTAATATGTTTAATCGAGTTGGATTTCAGGAGATTGATGTAATTCATAAGGATAATGTCACCAGTGATGAAGCAGTTGCATCCATCAAAAGGCTTATGATCAGCCGACATGGCGGTGATGACACTACCATTCATACACAAGCTGATATGTTAGAGTCTCTAGGCGAGATAATGAAATGGTTGAAGTTTACAGTTGCCGCCTTTGGAGGAATATCTCTTATTGTGGGAGGTGTGGGTATCTTTACTATTATGACTGTTGCAGTCAATGAAAGAACATCTGAGATAGGAGTCTTAAGAGCGATTGGGGCTTCTCGTAGAAGAATTAGAGATGTTTTTTTATTGGAATCTATTTATTTAGCCATTTTAGGTGCGGCCATGGGACTAGTATTTGGTTTCTCTGCCATTCAACTCTCTTTAGTTGTTTACCCAGATATGCCTATTGCTATTGCCTGGGAGTATATTGCTTACGCAATTATTATTTCTCTTTT
Organism: Gammaproteobacteria bacterium; assembly: GCA_018672815.1. The sequence continues at coordinate 10,570 of JABHDX010000109.1, forward strand.
TATTGGTTTAACTGCCGGTTATCTTCCAGCAAAATCAGCAGCACAAATGGATCCGATTGAAGCCCTAAGAACAGACTAAGAGGCCATTCTTTGCATCATGTTTGAATAGGTCTCTATATGGGATTCAACAGGTAGGTATGTTTTTAGGTAGCTTTCTCTCTCTTGCATTAAATCCCACCAATGAAGAATACGAACACATTCTTTTGGCCACTGTGCATTAAAGAGGTGTTTATATGCACCGAAACGTTCGAAGAATGGAGCGTAGTGGAGATCGACTAGTGTCAGCTTGTCTCCCATCCAAAAACCACCGTTGGAGTTTTTTTCAAA
>JABHDX010000110.1 GCA_018672815.1 Gammaproteobacteria bacterium
CACCAGTCTTGTCAATAATTTCATGATCTGCATCAAAAAAATTCACACCCATCCTTTCAGATAGCCGTCTTCCAACTGTCGTTTTACCTGATCCCATTGGACCAACTAAAACCACATTGTTTAGATTTGATTGCATTTTTTTAAAATAATAAACTATGAGTCCAGTTTATATTTTGCTCCACAGTATGGACAGCTCACTTTTCCTTCATCATCAAATGATAAAAAAACTTTTGGATGCATATTCCACTTAGAAGAACCTTTTGGTGGGCAGTGAGCAGGCAAGTCTTTTCTTAAAACTATCTTTGTTTCACTTTCATATGGGTCGGCAGAACTCACAAGCACCTGCCGCTATCTATCCAATGAATAAAATCACTGTTTCGTCCATGAACACAGTCAAAGTAGAGTGACTGTAATTTTTCTGTGACTGGGCCTCGAGTGCCCTGACCAATTTGATTTCCATCAAGATCTCTAATCGGAGTTACCTCTGCAGCAGTACCAGTAAAAAAAGCTTCGTCAGAGGCATATATTTCATCACAAGATAGTTTCTTTTCAATAATCTCATAGCCCAGAGACTTTGACAAAGTAAAAATCGTATCTCTCGTAATACCAGGCAGGGCCGATGTTAAATGAGGCGTGTAAATAACATTATCCTTAATGACGAAAATATTTTCACCACTGCCTTCAGATACATTGCCGTCAATATCAAGCATTAGGGCCTCATCAAACCCATGGTCCAATGCCTCTTTAAGGGCCATCATAGAGTTTACATAAATTCCATTCGTTTTAGCACCGCTCAGCGAGGGGTGTGCTGGGTGTCTGACGTATGATGATGTTCTTATTCTTATACCGTTTTTAATGTTATCTTCACCCAAGTAAGCTCCCCACTCCCATGCAGCAATCATCGTGTGGACTTTTAAATTATCCGCCCTTAGCCCCATCCCCTCAGAGCCGTAGAAACACATGGGCCTAATGTAGGCCGACTTAAGATTGTTTCTGGTGACAACTTCTTTTTGAGCTTGGTTGAGTGTCTTAGCATCGTAAGGAATTTTCATCCCTAAAATTCTAGTTGAGTTAAACAACCTTTCAGTGTGCTCTTCAAGCTTAAATATGGCAGGGCCATTTTCTGTCTCGTAAGCTCTTACCCCTTCGAAAGCACCCATGCCGTAATGCAGAGTGTGTGTAAGGACGTGAACTTTTGCTTCCCGCCAATCTAACCATTCTCCATCCATCCAGATGAAGCCGTCTCTATCTTCCATTGTCATTACAAAATCTCATTAATATAACTTTAATCCCGAAATTATACCCATCTCCATTTAGAATTCATCCCATATGTATATGATTTAAATGTGTGGTTTTATTATTTATTTCAACAACATGTTTAACATTTGTTATGGCAGTATTTCAATATGCAATATCTAATAATTGTGCAGGTATAATCAGTTTTAACTATTTTTTAGAATCTATCAAAATAACATGGAATTTAATTTTTTCACACTTGTTTTTTTATTCGCAATTTTGACTTCTGTCTTAGCTTTACTTTGGTTAAATTTTAGACAAGATAAAGCAATTGATGATTCATTTGACAGCGTTCCAGATGGTTTTAGCGAAACGATTAAGCTTGAGGATCATCAAAAAGCTGGTAGATATACAAAAGCCAAGCTATTGCTGAATCATTTTGAAATCATTTTTTCTACAATTGTGTTATTAGTTTGGACCCTTGGTGGCGCCATGAGCTGGATTGATGGCTACTGGTCACAAAAAATTGATGACCCAGTATTAATGGGTACTTTTTTTGTTCTAAGCATCATGCTTATTGCAAGCTTTATTGACCTTCCTTTCAGTATTTATAGAAATTTTGTTTTAGAGCATAAATTTGGCTTTAATCGAATGACTGCTGGCACCTTTGCAGCGGACTTAATTAAAGAAGTTATACTGAGTCTAATTCTTGTTCTGCCCCTAATCTACGCAATTCTCTATCTTATGAATATTGAATCGATAGGTAACTATTGGTGGATCTATGTTTGGGCTATTATCAGCCTTTTTTCCTTAATCATGATGTGGGTCTACCCCTCTTTCATTGCGCCCATCTTTAATAAATTTAACCCGTTAGACAATGAA
>JABHDX010000111.1 GCA_018672815.1 Gammaproteobacteria bacterium
AGTACAGCAGATAATCCTGCCGTACTAAAAATCATACACATCACCATGATTTGGTAACGCGCTGCAGTCAACGGATCAATACCTGATAAGATCTGGCCAGTCATCATACCTGGTAACGCTACTAACCCAACAGCTAATAGAGCATTGACTTGAGGAATCATAGCTGCTCCCATGGCAATATTCCTAGATTGAATATAGCTTTCACCTCTTTTTTGTTCAGCATTAAACCTTTCTCCAACCAAACTAATAGTATTCATACTGTTTGCAAACACCATTCCAGCAAGTGGGATGACATACTGTGGTTCAAACCAGCGAGGCAGATCAAGTATAATTTGTGTGACCAATGCCAATACACCAACACCAGTGATGCCAAGTGCTATCAGTACAATTAAGAATGGTTTAACACCTTTACTTTCTAATGGTCGAATTGCGATAAACGAGGACATCAGAATCATAAAAATGATTACCAAGAAAACAAGAATTGGACTATCAGTTTCGAAAATAAAAGTTAAAACATAGCCTACTAAAAGTAGCTGAATAAGCATTCTTGCATTAGCATAAATTGCCTGAAGGGAGTTGAGATTCCATAGCTTCATAATAATTATTAAAATTATTACTGGTAGAAATCCAATCAATAGGCTGGTGATTGATATTATATTGACTGACATAATGAGTATTGTCTAAATCAACATTAACTGTGTTTGATATTCATCGTTATCTCAGCTGTAAAGACGATTTCATCATTCGTATCTTTAATGACTACTGGCACGCATATCTCACCTTCATGATTCCAATCAATCTCAGTACCATCTGAGATGGCTGTGAGATCAGTTTGAGCCTTTTTAAGATATTTAACAGTCATGCCTGATGGGATCCATCTACTATTATCATTGACAGACACTTCTGTCATTAGTCCTCCTGCAAATTCTGCCATATTGCACATAGCAATAGCATGCACAGTATTAATATGGTTTGTTACAGCTCTTCTCTTGTTTATTCTTATGGCAACATAATTCGACTTAATATCGATAATTTTTGGGCGTATTGAAAAGAAATAACGGGCATTTAAACAAATACTAAATCCAAATAGTTTTTTTCCAAATGGATATTTACTAACCTTATTATAGAGTTTTAATGTTTTTCTCATCTTTAAAGAAGTTTAAACCAAAGAGGTTTAAATTATCCGTATAGTTTTAAAAAAAACCTCATTCCAAATAGTTAAATTAATTCACCCTAATGCCTAAGTGTAACTCTCAGGTTTTTTTTCAGTTTAGTCTAAATTATATCCACGTTCGCCATGTAATGTGATATCTAATCCATCAGACTCTTGTTCTTCTGATACTCTTAAGCCCATAGTTTTATCAATGACTTTCAAAATTATATAACTGACAATACCGCAATAAATAATTGTCACTATAACTCCAATCATTTGTGCTAAAACTTGTGAACCGATTGTTCCTTCTATGCCAGAACCTCCAAATGTTGCTGATGAAAATACACCCGTTAGTATTGCACCAACAATTCCCCCTACTCCATGTACACCAAATACGTCTAAAGAATCATCATAGCCTAGCTTTCTTTTTAAAGATGTTGAGGCAAAGTAACACAGTACGCCAGATGCTATACCTATAGCAATAGCACCCAATGGACCAACACTTCCAGATGCTGGAGTAATAGCCACTAAACCAGCAACAGCTCCTGTAATCATTCCTAATAGACTGGCCTTATTTGAAAAGATTTTTTCCATTAATGCCCAGGTTAAAGCTGCAGCAGCTGTTGCTACTTGTGTCACAAGCATTGCCATAGCAGCCACTCCATCTGCAGCAAGCTCACTTCCTGCATTAAACCCAAACCATCCTATCCAGAGCATACATGCTCCAATAAAGGATAGTGCTAAATTATGAGGAGGCATTGGTGTTCGAGGATAGCCTATCCTTGGGCCAATCACTAAACAAGCAACTAAAGCAGCAATACCAGCATTGATATGAACAACGGTACCTCCAGCAAAATCAATAATACCAAAATTACTCAGATAACCACCGCCCCATACGTTATGACATATTGGTGCATAAACTAAGATTAACCATAATGCTGAGAAAACAGACATAGATGAAAATTTCATTCGGTCGGTAAATGCTCCAACAATTAAAGCAGGAGTTATTATTGCAAAAGTAGCTTGAAACATTATAAATAAGCTTTCAGGGATGGTACCAGAAACACTATCAACTGTAATACCGATAAGAAACATGTTTCCAAAGCCTCCCCAAAATGCATTAGGCTCTCCAAATGCAAGTGAGTAACCACAAACAACCCATACTAGTGTTGCAATGCCTGCAATCGCAATACATTGTGCAAGCACGGAAAGAATATTTTTACTCCTAACTAAACCCCCATAAAAAAGTGCTAAACCTGGAAGTGTCATGAATAAAACCAGTGCACTAGCTGTTAACATCCAAGCCGTATCTCCCGAGTCCAATTCATCAGTGTAACCAACCGATGGTATCAAAATGCATACCCAGCAGGCCAAGAGCCCAAATCTAGTAATCAGTTTTTTTAAATTTAATATCGTTAATTTGTTCATAATCATATTCCTGAAAGTTTTTTATTTATTGCTATATGTTGAATATTTAGATTGCATTATTACCTCTTTCTCCTGTCCTGATTCGAATCACCTCTTCCAAATTAGTAATGAATATTTTTCCATCGCCCATATTGCCAGTAGATGCATTCTCTATGATGGATTCGCTAACTCGTTCTACCATGTCATCAGTAACAATAATTTCTATTTTTATTTTTGGTAAAAAATTGACTTGATATTCAGCTCCTCTATAAAGTTCAGTGTGTCCTTTTTGCCTCCCTATTCCTCTGACTTCAGATACGGTGATGCCTTGAACTCCCAGGTTTGTTAGTTTTTCATGCACGTCATCAAGCTTAAAGGGTTTGATAATTGCTGTAATCAGTTTCATAATTCTATCCTCATATTTTTATAGCTCTTTGAAACCATCTTATTACGGACGGTGCAATAATAAAATAAATCTTCAAGACGTACGATGTTATCGATGCCAAATTTCATTACGCTATTGATTTTTTTATTCAAAAGAAAAAGATTTGGCCAAACTAAAGATTAAAAAATTATCTCCTGATGGTCCTACTAAAGTACTGTCTGATGAAATATATTTAATCGTTGCATCCATTACGTCAAGTGAGAAGCCGTATCCCAATTCAAAATAGCTGCCAGCTGCATCTTTTGAAAAATCTCCATAGGTAAGATAAATTCCATTATCAAAGGCGTAGGAAGTAGAAATAAAAGTATAGTCAAGAGTGGGGCCATCAAAATTTTCATAATCACCAAAAGCACCATCCAAACAAAAAGATTTATAACAAAA
>JABHDX010000112.1 GCA_018672815.1 Gammaproteobacteria bacterium
CAAACTAAACATACTAAGATTAAAGCCTAAGATGTAATGTCCTAGTATTGCCCCAATTAAACCAAAAGGCACAACAGTCATAATCAAGAAGGGTGTGGTATAGCTTGAAAATAGCCATGCAAGAATAATATAAATAGAGGCGAGTGTGATAACCAAGGCTAAACTCAAATCAACAAAAGCTTTAGATTGCTCTTCAGCTTTGCCCTTATACTCCACTTTAACATTGAACTCTTTTTCTATCTTTGGGGCAATATCCTTCCGAACCAATTGTAAAACTTGATTTGTAGTTGTTATGGATGGATCTACATCAGCCGTTATGGAGGCTTTCCTAATCCCTCCTTCTTTTCTAATTTTTGTAAAACCAAGTCTTTGCTTTAATAAAACAACCTCAGAAAGTAATACATTATTATTGTCTGGAGTCAGTAGATAGATATCTCGAATGGTTTGATTTTTTGTTTCCTCAGTGGGAAGCTTTACCCGAACCAATACTTCTTCTGTGTCTTGAGAAAAACGTTTGGCAATAGAGCCTGAAAAAGCATTACGGACTTGCCGAGCAACATCTTCTGCTGTAAAGCCCATTGCCTCACCCTCGGGTGTGATTTCCAAGAGAATTTCTTGCTTGCCATAAGGAAAATCATCTTCCACAGCTAGCAAGCCTGGTAATACTCTTAGTTCATTCCTCAGTGCTAATGCAGCATACTTCATTGTTTGTAAATCATCACTCGAAATTCTGATATCAAGGTCTCTACCTGGAGGCCCTCCTATTTGACTTTCAAACACCACAAAGCTTTCAATACCAGGCATTAGTTTTGTTGCATTTTCCCAAGCCTTTATGAAAGGCATGTTCCTAACATTTCTTTTATCTCCAGCTACTAACTCAACCGTATAAGATCCAATATGTGAGCCAGTCGTATTGCTAAGAAGGTTACCTCTTCCTGAATCTGAAGCACCAATATTTCCAACACCATACTTAACTACTTCTTCTCCAAGAAAATTTGAAGTCATTGTTTCAGCCTCAAGGGCTGATCTTCCAAGCTCTTTAACCATTAACTCGGTAGTTGCTGCAGGAGTGCCTGGTGAGAATGAAAAATTGGCATGAATGGTGTCACTTTCAGGTGTATCAAAAAATTCAAAGTTGACTCGACCTGAGAATAGCAAACTCAATGACATTAAAAATAAGCAAATTGTTGCTATTACAGTAAATCGTTTTGATGCATAGGTTCTCACAACCAAGGGGACGACATATTCATCTCTGAACTTATTAAAATAAATATCAAATGTTCTTATTTTTGTTTGTTCTGTTTGGGAGATTTTCTTCATGGAATGTCGAAGGTGCATTGGAAGGATTAAAAAACATTCAATTAAACTTGCAATGATAATCAAAGAAAGAGTAATGGGTATTGGCGATATTATAGTACCGATATCACTACCTATCATAAGAACAGGAAGAAAAGCAGCCACTGTAGTCAAACAAGCGGCTAAAACAGGAGGAAACATTCTTTGTGCTCCAATTCTAGAAGCATCTTTATAATTCATTCCTCTTCGATGTAGAGTTGTGGTGTGCTCTGAGACGACGATTGCATCATCCACAACAATACCTATTCCCATAATGAGAGCAAACATACTGATCATATCGAGTGATAATCCCATGGCATGCATTCCACCAAGCGCTGCTAAAAAAGCTACCGGTATCCCCAGAGCTACCCAGAATGCAATTCTTCCATTGAGAAAAAAGAATAAAACAATGAGAACTAATATTAAGCCTGTGGCTCCATTATCAATCAGCATATTAATTCTTTGCTTGACTGAATCAGCAAAAATATCATAGAGAATAATCTCTAATGATTGTGGATACTTACCGGCAATATCATCCATATACTCTTCAACCAGTTGTTGAGAGATCAATGAATCAGAACCTTGAGTTCTATAAACAACCAAGCCTATAGAAGGACCTTTATTATTGATTCGATAAGGAGAGTTTTCTTCAAATGTTTCATAAACATTAGCAATATCCCTTAAATAGAGTTTTTCACCCGATGACTTAGATAGGACTTCTATCTTTCTAAGCTCATTGGGACTTCTGGCAAGTTGTTCACTTCTTATTTGCCTAGAAGTACCACCAGAATTGATGCTTCCTGAGGGTAAATCTATACTAGAAGCAGCAAGTTTATTTGAAATATCTTCCAATGAAAGATCCAGTTCTCTGAGATTATCAGAAGGAACTTCTATCCAGATTTCTTGATCTCTAGCGCCCTCAAACTCAACATTGGCAAGGCCCATATTGATGAGATCATCACGCATTTGTCTTGCAAAATATTTAAGTGTTTTGTTGGAAAAAGGCCCTGAAATATCAATACGACAGACCTCATCTCTTTGAACAACTTGTGAAATAACAGGTTTTTCAATATCTTGTGGAAAAGTAGCTATCCTTGCAACAGCTGATTGAACATCAGTGAGAGCTTTAGACATCGATACACTATCATCGAACCCTACACTAATCTTTCCTCTGCCCTCATAAGCAAAAGCATCAACATCATTAACGCCATTAATAAACCTAACTTCTGGCTCTATTGCATTGATAATATTTTCTTCAACGTCTTCTGCGCTTGCTCCGGGCCATTGAATATTGATATTAACAATCTCTATTCCAAAATCTGGCATCAATTGTCTCTTAAGTTGAGAGAGGCCAAATATTCCAAAAAGTATCAATAAAATCATTAAAAGATTGCTAGCAACTTTATGCTGACTAAAGAAAGCAATCATTCCTATACTGGGAATATGCTTATCTTTATTCGATGAAACTTTATTTTTCTGACTATAGTTCTTATACATATTTTATAAAGCGTTAACTTTGACTCCTTCGCCCGCCTCTCTTAGTTGATTAACGATCACTTGATCTCCATCTTTCAACTCAGATGATTCTTTAGCAACAATCAAAACCTTGCTTCCATCGTAGCCCAATATTTCAATGTATCGTTTCTCTAAACGCGATTCTTTAATTACAAATACATAAGAATCTTCATACAC
>JABHDX010000113.1 GCA_018672815.1 Gammaproteobacteria bacterium
AAGTATCAGTGGTATAGCTGGGATGTATACTTGCCAGAAGATTTTCCTATACAAGATAGTGGTAAATTATTGCTTGGAGAGTTTCATAATGGTGAATGTCCACATATAGCATTTACAAGTCAAGGAGGAGAGGACAATGGAGTTTTACACTTCACAACACAGAAACTATCGGATGGAGATTGTGCAGATTCTGGCAAGGATACATCTAAGATACCAATAACACAAATACAAGACATGCGAGGCAAGTGGACAAATTTTCATTTAGAAATGAAGTGGGAGAATAATGAAACTGGCTTGGCAAATCTTTGGCTAAATGGTAAACAAGTCTTAGCCTATAAAGGTAGAACCTTAACATTGCAAAAAGAAAATCTTAACTTTATGCTTTTTGGTCTTTACCAATGCTGTAATGATAGAGATAAAGTTATAAAACCGGCTATGGCTTACTTCACAACTCCAAAGACCTCAATGAATCCAATTACACCTGTAGAGGTTACTCTTGATAATAAAAAAACTGCAAGCTCCTTTAAAGTGAAGCCTGAGTTAGAAGCATCCCTTGCCACTGTAGGTGAGTTTGATTTGAAAAAGCTTGGTGAAAATAAAAACCCCAATCTTTTTGCTTTTTCTGCACATTCGGAGACTTTTGATATAAACCAAGACGGGCATGATGACCTTTTTATCCCAATTACTTCGATGAATTCAAAAAATCAAAATGTGCCTTATGAGCCTGCTAAGCCAATTTTATTGTTTTGGGATAATGACATTCAAGAATACGTTATTAATGAAGAGGTTCAAAGAGCTTTGCCATCATTTCAATGGCCCAGAAGAATAAGAAGCTCAATCAATCCAATAACGGGGTTCACAGAAATTTTTGTTGCTGATACGGGGCTTGATCTAGCAAGTTATGATATGTCTAAAGGCATGGAAAACCTTCCTCCCAATTGCGGCGCTCAAAACCATCTGATTACCTATGATCCGGCTTCAGGAAAGGTTGATGAAATTCCACTTCCAAAAATATGGGACTATCCTCATGGTCTTGCAACTGGAGATTTAAACGGAGATCAAATAACTGACTATGTTGTATTTAACAGCCCATATATTAAGTTTCCAGCAAAATGTTTATTTAAAGGTGCAGGTTATACCAATGAAAGCTACATCCTTTATTCAAAAATGAATGGTGGCTATGATAAGACTGATATTAAACTGAACTATCAGGGGTGGTCAACAGCGCCATCAATACAATCAGCTGAAATTATTGTTGATGAAAATGATCAGACCTATTTAGTTCTTGGCAGTGAGGGCGGCAAGGGCAAGGGAGATGGCAGTTTATACTTGATGAAGCAAGACTCAAAAGGATCATTCACTGAAACTAGTAAAGCTCAGACCTTGGATCTTTTTAGACAAATAGGTCAGCCAGTCTATGGAGAGATTCTAGTTGCTGACGTTGATAATGATGGCAAAGAGGAGGTTATTGCTGCGAGTAATGTTATAGATGACAGTGTAGCTCTTTGGGTTGGAAGGCACGTACAGATATTTGATATTAAAAATGGTAGATTTTCAGAGAGGTCTGATGCCATAAATAAATCATCCACTATTGATGATGATAAGGGTGGAGATTGGTGTCATCATTTATTTTTTAATGAAAAAACAGCTTGGAGTATGCCTTTTTTAACATGTACGAATTTGCAACCTCAAATTGAGGAAAGAGGTTCTTTTTATGTAAGGTCAAATAATAAATTCCAGTTTGCAAAAATGAAGTTCAAGTCTAATCAGGAGAACGAAGATTTTGCATGGATGAAATCTTTTTATCCAATAAATATAGACCAACAAACCATCTTTGTGGGGCGAAGAATTACTGGCAAGAAAGTAATTAATAGCGTAGTTGGCTTTAACTCCATAAAACTTTATCTACTTAAGCCACCTGTCACAGCAGCTAAAGCCTCGAATGCATTTGATGGTTCCTATTCATTCACGTTGGAACGCTTTAATCCTTCTGAAGGGTCTATAGATTTAGGTAGAGGTATATTAGAAATAAAAGATGGAAAGATAAGTGTTGCGAAGAAATCTCGACAACTTAAAACAAGTTCAACTTCGTATTACGATACTTTTGAAGGCCAAATAGATAAAAAAGGTAATATAGCTTCCTCATTTACCGTGAATGCACTGAAGGGTAAAGGTAGCCCCCAGCCAGTGAATTTTTCGGGCAGCATGAATGAGTTTCAAATAAAAGGAAAGTTTGATGATTATTTTGAAATGATTTTCCAAATGAAGCCAATCAAGTCTATCAAACCTATCAAAAAAGTTGGTGAGGCAGCTAATACCTTTGATGGGTCTTACGCAATCATAATAAGAACCGAGCCAAATGACGGACAAAAAAATATTGGAACCGCACAATTTATAATTAAAGATGGGAAGATTAGTATTGCGAGAAAATACCGTTATCTCAGTACAAGTGCAATTAGTAGTTATGATACTTTTGAAGGCGT
>JABHDX010000114.1 GCA_018672815.1 Gammaproteobacteria bacterium
TCTTTATTGTGGGTGGAATTATTGTTGAAAGACTTGCTTATGAGAATTATATCTATGGATGTATAGAATACTATGGAGCAAGTGCTATGGTATATCCTGGAGGTGAAAAAGATTATTGTTTGGATTTTAAGGGATTTTTATTGAATGAACATTTAGAGTAATTCCTGGCTAATTAAGTTTCTACGATTTAGCTTAACCAAATAATTCAGATTGCTCTTCTTGTATCTCTTGATAATAAACAGCTTCAATCATTGTTGATGAAGTTCCACATTGTTTCGCAATAGCAGCAATTGAAGGCTTATTAGGTGAATAGATCTGCTGAGTTATGTAGTAATGCCTTAAAGAGTAAGGAACAAGCTTATTTAGACTCCAGTTCTTCTAAAAGCTTGTCGAGCATTTCATTATAGGTTCTTTATCTGACTCATTAAGGAGTATTTCTTACAGATTTCACAGCCTGCTGTTGTATAGATGAAGTCCTTAACCATTGGATAATGCTCTTCAGGTACGATCAGCTCATCATAAACTGTTAAGACTGCAAAATCGTAGTTCTCAATGAAGGACATTGCCAAGTGGTGAATCATATTGGCTTCTTCAAATTGGATAATCTGTCCTGCTATCTTTCCTTTTAAGAAGTAGTCTTTTATTCTCCAATGCTTCTTCAGGATTGCATCTACTAATTCTATATTCTTCATTCGACACTTCTTCCAAGCTACAACCTCTTCAGGTGTTGCTTTTCTTTCAGGGTTTGTTCCATTAAGCCATTCGTTAAATACTCTACTGACAGAAGGTCTACCTTTAACATTAAACATTATTAGAACCATCTGTTTCACAATGTCTCTTGGAACATTATGGATGTAGTAGGCATCTTCTTCAGCTCTTCCTTCTTCGATTAGTTCCTTGTTAGTTTCCTGTTGATGCCAACCTAGTCCTTCTGATAGATAACACAGATTGATATGACAACATGGGAAGTCTGCTTTCAGAACTTTCTTTCCATTTATTGCAATTTCTTTTCTATCTGCTCTTTCAAAAGGTGTTGATTGCCAATAGCCACCTGAACGACCACCAAAGTTAAAGTTGTAGTTATCCATTTCAATCCAAAGCTTATCTATGTCCTGTTTAGTTTTCTCATAGTCATAGTAGTTTCTGAAGTTCCTATAGAGATGAATCTTCTGTCCACCTTTGCCAAACTCTGCAACCTCATGTTCACCTTTGGCAGTAGTGTATGGAATCAAGATGTTGTGTTCATTGAGGTAGTTATTGTACTGAGACATAAGCATTTCAATGTGTGTTGTGTATTCATCATAATCAAACTCAAGGTTCTCATCTGTAAGCCTGTCTCGCAGACGAACATAAAAGCTAGACTGACTGATGATAGTTTTCTTGTTGATCCCTAAAGAGATTGCAAAGTCTATGCTCTGTTGAGTCACATGAAACTCTGACCTATTGGGTCTAGGCTCATCTTTCTTTCTTGGTGATGATTTAATTCCACCTAATACCTTTCCTTGAATGAGTTTATCTATAACCGCTATCAGAGATGAATACTTAACCTCACTAGGATTAAACCTATATGGGATTTGTTTCTTATCTCTTGAATACAACCATATACCCATATCCTTATGAGGATTATCAACGATGTTGCATAGGATCAGTTTAAGTGCATTGAGTTGATTCTTATTCCAAGTCCTGTTGTCTTTACCTAAGTCTAATGAAGGTGTTAATTCACGAGGTAAACCATCGCTAATCATCTCTTTAGTTAGTTCAATATCAGAGGTTAGGAAGTAGTCTAGCGTAGGCATATAACCACTATAAACTATTTACTTGCTAGTACACACACTTATGGGTCGTAGAAAACCTGTATATATCCTCTATTATCCTCCTCCTTCTCTCTCTTATTTATAGAGTAATACATGTAAGAACTTGTAAAACTTGTAAAGTATTAAGAGTTAATGCTGCCGAAATAGTGATAGTAGTTATTCTCTATTATCCTCCTCCTTCTCTTCTATCCTTCTTATAGAACTTGTGATAGCTGTAAGATTTAATCTCATAAATTAGTTATAGTTATTGTTATGAAAAGAACAGTCTTAATCCCACTTCTTCTATCTACATTCCTTCTTGTGGGTTGTGTCAGCTTTTATGACTGATCTATATTTTTAAAACTAAGAGGTAACAATGAAAAAGACAATAGTAGGCGCTTTGATTATCGGTGGTTTGATCGGAGGTGCGATTCTTTTAACCAATCCTAAAACCCATAAACCTATTCATCAGATAACTCCCGACATGGATATGGTCTGGATGAGTGATGATTTAAATATGAGAAGCCAAGATGGTGACAAACATATCGTTATCAAAAAAATGAGAAAGCCACACGAGGAACATGTTTTTACAGAGAAATCTAATGGTAAATTCATTATTAAAATGGATTCTGAGAACCCTGAAGATATAGATATTGACTTGGATAAGATCTTAAATGAGATAACTGAAGGTGTATCCGATGAGCATTATAATCTTAACATCAATATTAGTGTTAAAGTTGATTCTGAAGGTGCAATTAAAAGCTTAGATGGACTAACTGATTCTATTATTAAATCTGTGAACCAAACAATCGAAGGATTATCAGACAATATCGATATTCAAGTGTCTGTTGAATCTCCAGTATCCAAATCATCTGATGACCCGAAATAATAGTGATAGTAGTTATTCTCTTGTAGTCTAAATCCTCGCGCCAAAAGTATATTTCTTAACAATATATCCATGCATATACAAACTCAGCAACAGCGGAATGAGTTTGTATGTCACAGTTTATGAATAAACTGAGTAATCTTAATTTTTTTTTAATTTGGGTTTTTGGTTTTTTTGTTCTCCTGTCATTTGATTTATTTGTAGAAGGTTTTGTATTTGAATGGTTGGAATGGAATGGTACAAACAAAAATGATTGGTTTTTTGTTCTTTGGTGGGGGTTGGTTGTTGTTTGGTTTTTAAAAGGTTCAATATCTCTATATCAAAGATTAAAAAATGATGAATAAAAAAACCGTTACATACAAAACAAATCAGCAGCTGTCAACAGCTTGGAAAAGTCTTCTTCAATAGATTGTTTAGTATTCTTTTGTACACTTCAAAAATTACATATCGCTATGGTTTTCAATGAGTATGGTTATGGTCTAGATAGCTGATAAGTGCTATATAAAAAAATAATACTGTATTTTTATAATAAACAGAAATTGTTCTTTTTATATTGTTTAATTCTTTATATATAACAAAATATTTTTATGCTTAATGAAAATAAAAATTTAATATAAGTTATATTTTAAACAATCAAATAAAGGTTATGAAATGACAACAAGTAATAATTTAAATAATGTAATTAATTCCAATAATTCTTATGCTGAGAATTTTACAAAAGGAGATTTAATAATATTTCCTAGTAAAAAGTTCTCAATTCTAACTTGTATGGATGCGAGATTAGACCCTGCTAAATTTGCTGGACTAGCAGAAGGAGATGCACATGTCATAAGAAATGCAGGAGGTAGAGCAACAGATGATGCAATAAGATCTTTAATTATATCTCATAAACTCTTAGGAACTGTTGAATGGTTTGTTATACATCATACTAATTGTGGAATGGAACTTTTTACTGATGAAATAATTGGAGATTTGTTAGAAAAAGATTTGGAAACATCTCAATTTGATGGAACTAATTGGACAAGTGACAATAAAAACATGAGTAATAAAAAAGGATCTAATAGTGGTAAATATATCAAATGGTTTGCCTTTAAAGGATTAGAAAAAAGCGTAATTGATGACGTGTTAAAAATAAAAAAACATGATTTAGTGCCTGGTCATATTAAAGTGTATGGTTTCATTTACGATGTAACAAGTGGCAAACTAATTTCAGTTGAATAAAAAATAAAGAGAAACTTGTAAAGCTGTTAACTACTAACTGCTTTTGGTTTTCTCTATTAGTTCATTAGACCGAATAGATTCAAGAGGGTCTTGCTCGACAATATCTTTACTTACTTCATTTAGCCAAGATTCATCTTCATACCAAAGCCATTCAAAAAGCCCAATATATCTTTTTCCATCTTCATCAACGATAGACTTATTTATTTCACAATGTATTGCCCATAGTTGTTTACTCATTTTCTCAATGTCAGCTGAAGAATACCTACGAGTAATATCTTTTTTGTGATTAACCAAAGCTTTTATGTCTTGTGTGCTGATGCTCTCATATTTCAAGTTAACTGTTCCATCGTGATTCTTTGTAGTTCCTAGTAATACTTTGGCTTTTTGTTCGGCTAAGATAATAAAAGCATTTCTAAAATCATGTGCTGAGAAAGCAGAATTGGTGTTTGCATGTTGTTTAATTTTAGCAATTGTCTTTCTTGCATCTTTAAAATAACCATCTTGACCTCTGCCATTGAATACAAAATCACTTTCAATGCCATCTACTCTCTGTCTGACAGCTCTGTTATTTAGAATGTTGTGAGTCAAAGGAGTAATGGCTTGTGTTAGAGGTTGTCCTGTCTTAGTTTGATAGAAAGTATATGTACCTGCATCTAAATCAATATTATTCCATTTCAGATTTGAGAGTTCATTAGATCTTGTGCCTGTTGCAAGTTTAAAAAGTATCCAATCTTTTGCTACGTCAGGTAGTTTATTTTCTTTTCCTAAGTGGAGCAGGGCATTCAAAAAATCACCTAATACATCATCTTTTAGAGTTGTTTCCTTAGGTGGACTCTTATATCTGCTGATTAGTGACTCTACCTTAGGTATGGGATTATCATTGGCATCAACAACATCTAATGCTACTGCCTGATTAAAGCAATTCTTCAGTACTGAAAAGCCAATATCTGTTGCTCTTGGTTTGTTGCTTCCTTGCCTGTACCAAGTTGCAATTTCTATAGCAGTAATATCTTTAATGGGTTTGTTAGCAAAAACAGATAAAACATTATTTAGTTTGTTTCGATAATCATTTACTGTTTTTTTACTTCTATCCTTTAAGCTTATAAAGCTATCCAACATTTCAGTAATAGTATGACTTTCTAACTTAGCTTTTTCTTTTGCTAGTTGTGGATTAATACCTTGTGAGATTTGTGTAATTAACTCTGTAGCTTTAGTTCTTGCAGCTTTAGCTGTGTATTTATTGCAAGAACCAATACTGATGGACTTTAACTTACCAACACCAAGTTCTCTTACTCTGACTCCATAAGTTTTTGTTCCTCCATCTCTTACTCTTATGAAGAAACCTTTTAGATTTGTATCTCTAAAGTAGTAATCTTTATTCTTATCTTTGAGTTTACTAGCAGTAGTAGAATTAATAACACCAACTCTATTAAAACTTCGATTTAACTTGATTACTTTGTTAGATTTTTCACTCATAGTGGTACACCTATGGTACACATAAAGTAAGAATAATCAATATGGTACACATATGGTACACATAGAACAATGCCCTGAAAGTACTATATAATATAGAAAGTTATTAATTAAAAAAAAGA
>JABHDX010000015.1 GCA_018672815.1 Gammaproteobacteria bacterium
GTTACTATCTGATCCCAATACAGGTGGCTTTCTTTGCAAGACTTCCTTACATGCAAATCAAAAATTGGCGGTTATTTTGGATTAGTGCTCCTTACATAATGTCTATCCTGATATTTTCTGTTTGGATACTTTTATCGTCTAATTATCAAATATGTTATGACCCCTATAATTCATGGTTATTTGGCCTACCAGATTCTCGAAGTCAATATTATGAATTTTGGCAATAGGATTTTTACTGGTGAAAAATAAGATACTAATGGTAGTTAACGTTGATTGGTTCTTTCTTTCGCACAGACTTCCTATAGCATTAGCAGCAATTGATGAAGGCTATGAAGTTCATGTAGCAACGAGTTTAACTCAGCCAAGAGATAAACTAGAAAAATTTGGATTAATTGTACATCCCATTGACCTTCATAGGGGTAAAGTTGGATTTTTATCAATAATCACCTATTTCTTAAATTTAATTTCTTTACTAAAAAAAATTAAACCTAACTTGATACATCTTGTAACAATTAAACCTGTTTTACTTGGTGGAATTGCAGCTAGAATAATGAGAGTACCAGCAGTTGTGTATGCCATCTCAGGAATGGGTTATGTTTATATAGGAACGAGCATAACTCATAAACTCTTAAGAAAATTTATTTCCTTTTTATATATGTCTGCACTCAATCATTTTAATTCTATAGTTATCTTGCAAAATCCAACTGATATGAAAGATATTGTTCGTATTGCAAAATTAAAACATAGTTCGGCTAGAATTATTAAGGGCTCAGGAGTTAATATCTCACAATATAAATTAACCGACCTACCAAGTGGTAGACCAATTATTATGCTTCCTTCAAGATTTCTGAGGGACAAAGGTATCTATGAATTTATTGAAGCTGCAAGAGGATATTCAAATACTAATATTGTTGAAGCTTCACCTAGATTCGTTCTTGTTGGTGAAACTGATCCTGAGAATAAGGCAACTATTAAAAATAATCAATTGAAAAAATGGGAAATGGAAGGAGTCATAGAGAATTGGGGATTTCAAACTGACATGGTTAAGGTTTTATCACAATCAACAATCATTGTTTTGCCTTCATACCGAGAGGGGTTACCAAAAGTTTTGCTAGAAGCAGCAGCATGTGGGAGGCCGATTATTACTACGGATGTACCAGGATGTAGAGACGCTATTATTCCCAATGTAACAGGCAGATTAATTCAAGCAAAGGATCCTTTGGCAATTCAGATGGCCATAAAGGAATTACTTGATGACCGAGAACTGCTAAAAAAAATGGGTAAACATGGACGTATATTCGCAGAAGAGAATTTTGATTTGAGTGATGTCATTGCAGAGCATCTGCAAATTTATCATTCTTTAATCGAGGCATCTTAAATTATGATTCTAGTTACAGGATTTAATGGTTTTGTTGGGAGTTCATTATTACAGTTATTTAAATCAATAGAGGGTGTCTCAGCAAGAGGTACCTCTAGGCTTAAGCCTAGTCAATCAGAAAAAGAAATAATTTACTCTGGAGAGATTCATAGAGATACTTCATGGCATAAGGCCTTGAAGGGCTGTGATACAGTTATACATACAGCTGCATTAACCCATCAAATGAATACAGATCTTAATAAGAAATCAATTGAAATGTATAGGGAAATTAATACATTAGGAACTATAAACTTAGCAAAACAGGCTGCAAAAATGGGTATCAAAAGATTTATATTCCTTTCCTCCATAAAGGTTAATGGTGAATCTACATATAATGGGCAGCCGTTCACTGCAGACGATAAACCAAATCCATTAGATAACTATGCTATATCTAAGTATGAAGCAGAAATTGGACTAAAAGAAATATCTAAAAATACAGATATGGAGGTTGTTATAATTCGCCCGTCATTAATATATGGTGTTGGGGTTAAAGCAAATTTTGAAGCCTTAATAAAGTTTATAAATAAGGGTTTTCCACTTCCTTTTGCATCAATAAAGAATAATAAACGTAGTTTTGTTTCATTGGATAATCTAAATGACTTAATAATAAAATGCATTGATCATCCCGATGCAGCTAACCAGATTTTTCTTGTATCAGATGGATCTAGCCTTTCAACTAGAGAATTAGTTGAGAAAATTGCAGAAGCAATGAATAAAAAAATCAAACTGATAAATATCCCAATATCACTTTTGTATTTAGTGGCGAAGTTATTGGGAAAGGAAGATGCTATTATTCGTCTTACAGGGAGCTTAGAAGTAGATATAACTAAGACGAATGATGTTCTAGGATGGTTTCCACCATTCACTGTCAATGAAGGCCTCCATAGAGCATGTATTAATTTTGATAATGAGAAGATAATAAAATAAATGAATACACTCTCACTCTTAAAAAGAAAAGAACTTCTTTTTGAAGAAGATACTTCTAGCTATGAAATACAATTTAGGGACTTACTGAGTGGGTCAAGGGTTCTAGTTATTGGAGGTGCAGGTACAATTGGGCAAGCTACATCAAAAGAAATATTTAAACGCGATCCTGCCGCTTTACATATTGTAGATATAAGTGAAAATAATATGGTAGAGCTTGTAAGAGATATTCGAAGTACTTTAGGCTATGGTTCTGGTGACTTTAGAACGTTTGCTATAGATTGTGGGAGTAAAGAGTTTGAAGCTCTTATTGAAGTTGAAGGACCTTATGATTATATATTTAATTTGTCAGCACTAAAACATGTTCGTAGTGAAAAAGA
>JABHDX010000002.1 GCA_018672815.1 Gammaproteobacteria bacterium
AATGGGCAATAGCATCCATACCTGCATTTATTATTCTAGCTATTATCGGTGCAATCTTTGGATCATTGTTTTTCTGACAATGAAATAACTCATCCTCTAGTTGACGACCAAAATCTCCTAAAAATGTTCGACCACTAGATATATATACCCTGCCCCCTATGGTGACCTTGCCTACCCAACTAAATAAAAGTTATTCAAAACAAAAGAAGAGCCTTGCGGAGATGGAAAAATTAACTAAGGAATAAACAATGCGTATCTATGTTTGGTGTAGCATAGGTGTAGCAAATTAGTATTTATCATTTACTCTTATTTACTCTATTTACTATATGTCAATACCTATAAGGCTTTGAAGCTGTGCCGGGAAGAAGAATTGAACTTCTGGCCTACTGATTACGAATCAGTTGCTCTACCAACTGAGCTATCCCGGCTTATAAACTATACTAGTGGTTTTCTTGACATAGGTACAAGCTTTACAGTTGATGTAGAAGTGGCAACTAATTTATTATTTTGAAAAAGCTCACTTGATAAAAAACCTATGTTTTTACCCATTTTTTTTATTTTAGACTCAGCTATTAAAATTCCTGGGTGTGAACTTGCTAAAAAACTGACATTTATATCTAAAGAGATTGGATTGTACTCAAAATTTAATTGAGCAATAACTAAATGAGCCATAGCTGAATCTAGCATTCCAGTTACAAATCCACCTTGTACAATTTGATTTGGTGAATGACAAAATTCGGGAATGGCCTCAAATTCCATTTTTAGTTTAGGCGGTTCTGATTGAAAAGAAATAACCTCTCCTCTCAGTGAGTCAAGGCATGGTGGCCTTGCGATTTTTGAACGAAGAAGCTCCAGTTTTTCTTTATCTGTTTTCATTTTTGTCTATATAAAAAAATATGAAGATTTGATAATAGATCAAAGTTAAATTATATCAAATAGTTAGAACAGTATATTTTGATATTATTTCATAATTTTTTTATGCTATGACTAACTTTGTTGTAGTAAATTGGGATTGTTTTATGAATAGTATAAAAAATTTAATAACTGATTTCACCGAATTAGCAGTGGGTATAATTGCCCTTGGGGTGGCTGCTGGGGTTATTTTTGGTGATGTGCCTTTTGTTAGTGGAATTCTTAATAACTTCACTGAATCAGTATATGCCATTGGAGACAGTGCTAGCGCAGCACTAACTCTGGCAGTAATTGTTTACGTTTACTCTAAAGCCACTAACTGAATCCTTAATTCATGATTTAAATCGATCTTAATCAATCGGTATTAAATATTTTAGAATTGATTCATTGTATTGTCTTCGCCTGCTGCCTTGAGTGCTGCATCTCCAGCAAAATACTCTTTATGATCATCTCCAATATCTGAACCAGACATATTCTGATGTTTAACACAGGCTATTCCTTCCCTTATTTCCTTACGTTGCACTCCAGCAACATAGCCAAGCATTCCTTTATTTCCGAAATACTCTTTAGCTAGATTATCAGTCGACAAAGCTGCTGTATGGTATGTGGGTAATGTTATTAAGTGATGAAAAATACCTGCTTCTCTTGATGAATCAGCTTGGAATGTTCGGATCTTTTCATCGGCTTCGATTCCAAGTTCAGTTTCATCGTATTCAGCATTCATTAAATTAGTTCTGTCATAAGATGAAACATCTTTTCCAGATTCTTTCATGCTATCAAATATTTGCTGTCTGAAATTTAGAGTCCAATTGAACGATGGACTGTTGTTATATGCTAGCTTAGCATTTGGAATGACTTTTCGTATTTCCTTCATCATTCCTCCAATTTGTGCAATGTGAGGTTTCTCTGTTTCAATCCAAATTAAATCTGCACCATTTTGTAGACTGGTTATGCAATCTAGAATACATCTTGCTTCGCCAGTACCGGGTCTGAATTGGAATAAGTTACTTGGCAAACGCTTTGGTCTTACAAGCTTGTCACCTTGTTTCATCAGAACATCTCCATGATTGACAGAGTCTTGATCCACCTCTTCCACGTCCAAGAATGAATTGTATTGATCACCAAGGTCTCCTTTTTCATTAGTCACAGCGATTTGTTTAGTCAAACCAGCGCCTAAAGAGTCAGTTCTAGCTACGATCACCCCATCATCAACTCCTAATTCTAAGAATGCGTATCGAACGGCATTAATTTTAGCTAAGAAGTCAGCGTGCGGGACGGTTACTTTTCCATCTTGATGGCCACATTGTTTTTCATCAGAAACTTGATTCTCTATCTGTATGCAACAAGCCCCTGCTTCAATCATTTGTTTTGCTAATAAGTAAGTTGCTTCTTCATTACCGAATCCTGCATCAATATCAGCAATTATTGGTACTACATGTGTTTCAAAGTTGTCAATTCTATCTTGTATGGATTCTTTATCAGATTCTTCTGCAGCATCCAGTTCTCTAAACAGACCACCTAATTCTCTTGCATCAGCTTGTCTTAAAAATTGATACAGTTCTGCAATTAAACTTACAACTGAAGTTTTTTCATGCATAGATTGATCTGGAAGAGGACCAAATTCTGATCGAAGAGCAGCAATCATCCAGCCAGAAAGATAGAGATATTTTTTATTATTTGTTTCAAAATGTTTCTTTATTGATATAAAAGTTTGTTGGCCGATAAAACCGTGCCAGCAACCCAATGATTGAGTGTATAGAGATGGATCTTTGTCATAATCATCCATATCTTTTCTCATGATACTCGCTGTGTATTTAGCAATATCAATCCCAGTTTTAAATTTATTTTGCAATCGCATTCTGGCTACATAATCTGGGTTTACACTGGCCCATTTAGGTGTATTCATATTTGGTATTTCATTTACCTTACTAGCTTGATCATCAAGTTTAGACATGACTTATCCTTTTTTTTTGAGTATTTAGTTGAAATTACTTATCTGAAAATATATTTTTATTATCTTTATTAGAAATCAGCACGTCATCGCCATAAATCATTAAATCAATAACTTCCATTTCACTCAAAGGCCTTGTTATAGTTGATCTTTTATAGTCTCTAACTTTTTTTATGTGATTTTGTTTATTTTCACTCATTGTTAATTTTAATTTTCCTAATTCGATATTATTTTTATATTTCGTGTATTTTAAGCTATAATTTATAAAATTTCACAATAAAAATTTCACAATGTAAATTTCACAATGACAAATTTGTACAGAAAAACTCACTTGCTAGGAGCAAAACTAAAAAATATAAGAAAAGTTAATAAACTGACCTTAGAAGAACTATCTGAAAGATGCAGTCAGGAAGATACAAGGATTGCTCCTTCGGTTTCTTATTTGAGCATGATTGAAAATGGTAAACGGCTGCCATCAGAGGATGTTCTAGAGATTATTGCCATTGTATTTCAAAAAGAGCCTTCATGGTTTCTCGATGAAAATCTAGATATGGGAATTAAAGATAGTGATGATACTAAAAAAACATCTCAATTACCCTTAGAGCCAGGATTTCTCTATAGCAAAGATCTACTGCAAGGTGCTATCCCTGAACTTCTAGATCAGAGTGGAATTTCTGGCAGACAATTTGCTCAACTCTTAATACGATCTTACCAAGAAGCTAATTACAATCGATTTCCAGATATAGAAAAAATTGCTGATGAAATAGGTAAAAAAGTTTTTCCCTTAAACGTGAATGATTTAAAAAAGTTATACAAAACTCATGGACTCAAACTCAAATGGTTTAATCAAAATAGAATTACTACTTCTACTCCTGAGATAGAAAATAAAATGTTACTGAGATCTTTTTATGATTCGCCCTCTACGGTATACATTAATGAAAATTTAAAAAATAGCCCTGAGAGACTTAAATATGATCTGGCAACTCATTTGGGGCATAAAATTATGCATCAGGGAGATGGTCTTCGTTCCATTATCTCATCTGGCAATAGTCCTTTTAGCAGTCAAGAGAACCATGTCATCGATAATCATTCTCATGACGTCTTAATGGCATGGCATGATTTTGAATCTAGTTTCTTTGGTACTGCCCTACTGTGCCCAAGAAAACCTTTCAGAAGCTTTCTCATAAAGAATCAACATGAGATAGCATCAGCAACTCAACTAGAGATTTCTCCAGCTCTAATGATGAGAAGAATTACTGCTGTGTCTAACTATCTGCATTGGCATTATTTTGAAGCATTTCAACCAGGTTATTTGAGTGCTGTGTATAGAGCCAATGGCATAACTTTGCCGTTTGGCAATATGTCTATGGCAAATAATCCATGTCCAAACTGGGCTATCTTTAGACTTCTTAATGAAGGGTATATTGAAAACCCTCAATCGCAAATATCGCTACTTAAAGATGGTGATAAAAACTCACTATACTGCTGTCATTCAGTACGTAGTAGAGATATGGCAGGTAATTTAAAACTTTACTCGCTTGGTATTGATATTATTCCAGCTCTAAAAAATCAAGGCATTGATCCTACTGATTACATTGAAGAACTGGAAAATGATTGTCAAAAAAATAATGGTGAATCATTGGTTAAGGGAGAGCTTAAGCTTTCAATAGAAAAAATTGCACATATTTTAAAAATACATTGGCTTAAAGACTCTCTTGAAAACACAGCAAGAATTATTTGCCCAAAAAGTCTTGATTGCCAGAGAGAAAAGCCTTGTTTGCCTAGAAAAAGTCAATATAAATTCAATGAAATTGAGACTCTAAAAGAGAATATTTTGCTATTGAATAAGGCTAAATTGATTTAATGAAGATAACGCTTTAATTCTCTAACTGAACTTGAATGTCTTCAATTTTTTTCTTGGGTCTGTCCAACATTGCTATAGTTTTTTCTACTTGTAGAGTTAACTGTTCGTATGCTTTTTTAATGAGTCCTTGAGACTCTAACAATATAGGTTTTCCGTTGTCACCGGCTTCAACAAAAGATGGATCCAAAGGTATCTTACCTAAAAAATTAATCTCATTATCCTTCACAAAAGGTTCAATTTTATGTTCACCAAATAAATGATGTTCTGATTCACACTTATTGCAAATAAAATAACTCATATTCTCAATCAAACCAATAATGGGAACTTTTAATTTTTTAAAGGCTTCCATCGATTTTTTTACATCAATCAGTGAAACATCTTGCGGAGTTGTAACCAAGATAGCACCAGTTAGATCCGCTTTTTGTGAAAGTGTTAATTGTGCATCTCCAGTTCCTGGAGGGAAATCAATAATCAAGTAATCCAGATTAGACCAATTGGTTTGAAATAAAAGCTGACTGATTGCTTGAGACATCATAGGCCCTCTCCAAATTGTTGCTTCATCTTTCAGAACAATAAAACCAATAGACATCAACTCAAGGCCATAGGAAATAATAGGTGTGAATGTTTTATTATCAGGTGTGGTGGGTTTTTGTCCCACTGCATTCATCATTAATGGAATACTAGGGCCATATATATCAGCATCCAATAGTCCGACTCTATAGCCTTGTTGCTTTAATGAAAGAGCAAGATTAACACTGACTGTGGATTTTCCCACTCCACCTTTGCCTGAAGCTACTGCAATCACATTTTTTACACTGGACATGAAAAACTCTATTCTTCTTTATTTCTTGATTTAAATTTGGTCCATAAAGATTGTGTCCAATCAATCTTGTCATGGCGATCTCTTTGCTTTGATGATGCCCTAAACTTTCCAAAGTAAAAAAAAACACTGAGTGAGCCAACAATCATGAGCCCAAAGAAAATAGTATTTAAATCCATTAATTTCTAGAATAGATTTTTGAAAGCAATCTTAGAATTTCAAGATACAACCAAATAAGTGTAACCAATAGTGAAAAAGCGCCATAAGCTTCTAAGTATTTGGGAGCACCACTTTCTGAAGCCTGCTCTATAAAGTCAAAATCCAGTACTAAATTTAGCGCTGCTATAGCCACCACGACAAGACTGAAGATAATACCCATAGGTCCATTGGAGTGAATAAAACCAATACCACTGCCGAAAAAACTCATTATAAAACTAACCAAATAGAGAAGAAAAATTCCACTAGTGGCAGCGAATATCATTAGTCTAAAATTCTCAGTCGGTTTAATAATCCCAGTTTTATAAGCCATCAGTAACGAAGCCAGTGTAAAAAAAGTCAGTCCGACAGCTTGAATCACTATACCTGGATAAGTGGATTCAAACATTGCTGATATACCTCCGATAGCAAACCCTTCCAATAAAGCATAAATAGGAGCAGAAATCGGAGCTGATGTTGGTTTAAAGATTGTGACTAAGGCAGCTATAAGACCACCTACAGTTCCAAAGATTAGATACCCCATGACTGAAGATGGATCACCAGTGGAATAAAATTGATTCCAAGTCCATGCAGCAGTCATAAAACATAGCAATAAATAAAGACCTGTTTTATTCACTGTTCCCGATAAGGTCATTACTTCTGCGGTTGAAAAATCTGAAGATCTTTCTGCAAAGGCCTTACTCTTAAAAGCTGGATTTCCTGATCGGCCAAACATTTGTAATGCTCTATGGCGTGCCATATCTCTCTCCTTTTTTTATTATTTGTTATTTATTTTTTATTTTTATTACAATTTCAAGATCTTCAATCTGTGTATTGTCTGGAAGTTTAGGTATATTTTCAATGGTTAATTCCTCCCTTTTTATATCAGTCAATTGACCCGTGTCTACATTATAAAAATGATGATGTGATAAAGTTGTTGAATCATAATACATACGTGTTGGGTTGACAGCTACTTCGCTCACTAAACCGCTGCGTGCAAAATGATTCAAAGTGTTATACACAGTTGCTTTGGAAATGCTATGTCCTTTCTCAACTAAAGATTCATAAATTTGTTCGGCAGACAGATGTGTTGGATTATCTAGTAGCATCATCCCTATTCTGATTCGGGCTCGTGTAGGTCTCAATCCATAGAGTTTGAGCTTTTTTTGGACTTTTTCCTTAAGTTGTAATACTTTTTCCATAACAGATCCTAATCTTATCTTATTGTATATTCTTGTAGTAAAAAAGAAAAATCCATAGCATTCAATACTTTGTCTATTTTCATTTCTTACTTAAGTAAGCTTCCAAAAATAATAGAAGCACTCCTATGGTTATAGAAGAATCTGCGATATTGAAAGCAGCAAAACTCCATTGCCCATAGTAAAAGTAAATAAAGTCAACAACATAGCCTTGACTGAGCCTATCAATAAGATTTCCTATAGCACCTGCTGCTATGAATGAGTATGCGATGGTAAGTAAAGAACTAATGGCTAGTGAATATCGAATAATCCATCCAACCAATACACAACTTACTAAAGATGAGACAATAATTAAAGGCCACTTTTGGATACCTGAATCCAGATCAAATATGCTAAATGCTGCTCCTGAATTATGAAGCAGAATGATATCCAAGAATGAAGTGATAGGAACTCTTTGATACAAATTTAAAGATTGAGTGACTAGCTCTTTTGTCCACTGGTCAAAAAAAACAATCACCGAGATCAAAAATAACCAAACCAAAGGATGAGAATATCTTTTTTTGTTAGTCATTCTTAAAAATAGCTACGACTTTCACCATCTTTGGATATGTTATCTTCACAACGAGAACAAAGTTCAGGATGTTGTTTGGATTGGCCTACTGTTGAATTCTTATGCCAACACCGATTGCATTTATTTTCATCAACCGATTTCACTACAGCAGCAAAATTCTCTCCTTGGGTTGCACCCTTTGGCATTTCAGAGAGTTTTTTAAGCTTTACCGTGGAAGTTATAAATAGAAAATGCAATTCGTCTCGTAATGGCGTTAAAAAATTCTCCATTTCTGGACTAAGATAAAGTATAAGTTCTGCATCAAGAGAAGAACCAATAATGTTCTGATCCCTTGCAATCTCTAGAGATTTACTCACGACCTCATTGAGATCATGTATTGTCTTCCATTCACTTTTAATATCAATTTTAGACAGCTCATACCATTGAGTTAAAAAGATTGACTCTTCTCTTTCCCCTGGTAAGTATTTCCATATCTCTTCTGACGTATATGACAGTATTGGTGATATCCAACGAACTAATAATTCAGAAATATAATACAAAAGTGTTTGAGCAGATTTCCTTCCCAATGAATCTTTCTGCATGGTGTAGAGCCTGTCCTTTATAACATCCAAATAAAAACCACCCATATCAACAACACAAAAATTATGCAAAGTTTGGGAAACCCTATGAAATGAATAATTATCGTAATCCTTCTTAATGCCTTGATCAATATCAAGGAGTCGGTTTAAAACCCATTGATCCAAAAGCAATAAATCTTCATGTTTTACTACTTCTTTATCAGGATCAAAATCGCTTAAATTACTCAAAAGGAATCTAGCGGTATTTCTAATTCTTCTATAAGCATCAGAATTTCTTTTCAAGATCTGGTCAGAAATATTCATTTCTTTTGAATAATCTGTTGAGGCTGCCCATAATCTTAATATGTCTGCACCTAAATTATTTATAACTGTCTGAGGCGCTATGACATTGCCTTCCGATTTTGACATTTTCTTTCCTGATTCATCCACTGTGAACCCATGAGTTAGAACCTGTTTATAAGGGGCTCTAGAATGCATTGCAACTGAGGTTAAGAGAGAACTCTGAAACCATCCACGATGTTGATCAGACCCCTCTAAATAAAGATCAGCGACAGGCTCAATACAATCGAAATTTACATTAACAGCATGATGGGCTAACCCTGAATCCATCCAAACATCCATAGTATCGCTAGATTTAATATACTCATTAGCATCATCATTAATGAATTCATTAATGTCGGCTTCAAACCAAGTATTAATTCCATCTTCTTCAATACGATTGGCTATTAATTTCAATAAACCAGTTGTTTCAGGATGCAATTCTTTTGTTTCTTTATGGATAAATAATGGAATAGGAACACCCCAATATCTTTGCCTAGAAATACACCAATCTGGCCTACCAGAAACCATGCCTTCAATTCTCTCTTCTCCCCAACTAGGAAACCATTCGACTTCTTTAATAGCATTCAAGCAATTATCTCTAAAATTCTCTCCTTCCATTGCGATAAACCATTGTCTGGTGGCACGGAAAATAAGAGGTGTTTTATGCCTCCAACAATGTGGATAGCTGTGCATAAATTTTTGATTATTGGCTAGTGTTTTATTTTCTTTTAATGTTTCAATAATTTGATCGTCCACCTTTGAGATATGGTGCCCTGAAAACAATTCTGTTCCCTCTTCATAAACACCATATTCATTCACAGGACTCTCCAGTGGTAAACCGAATTTCTTACCCATCATAAAATCATCATGTCCATGAGCTGGAGCGGTATGAACTGCCCCCGTTCCTGAATCTGTTGTTACATAATCACCAATTAATAAAGGTACTTGTTTGTCATAAAAAGGATGTTTTAAAAGAGTACCTTTGATTTGATTTGGATCGATTTCACCCAATATTTTCCATTGCTGTAAGTCATACCTATCGCATACTGAATCAATTAGATCATCAGCTATTAATAAATAGATAGAATTATTATTCAATGTTGCCTCAATTAATGAATATTTTATTGCTGATCCTAAAACTACTGCTTCATTAGCAGGTAATGTCCAAGGTGTTGTAGTCCATATTGGAATAGCGATATCCACTTCTTGATTATTTAAGTTAATCGAAGCTTTCTCCATAAAGCTTATAGAATCTGAAACTACAAATAGAGCATCAATCGAAATAGACTCTTTGTCTTGATATTCTACTTCAGCTTCAGCCAATGCTGACTTACAATCCATGCACCAATGCACTGGTTTGAACCCATATTCAAGATGTCCGTTATCAATAATCTTTGAAAAAGCCCTTATTTGTTCTGCTTCATAGGTCTTATCTGAAGTTAAATATGGATTATCCCATTGGCCTAAAATACCTAATCGAATAAAATCTTCCTTTTGTTGCAACACTTGTTTTTCAGCATAATTTCTGCAAGCTTCTCTAAAATCATTAGCATTTATTTTTTGACCTACTTTTCCTTTTTTCTTTTCTACCTGATGTTCAATGGGTAATCCATGACAATCCCATCCTGGAACATAAGGGGCATCATAATCTGAGAGTGTTTTTGATTTTATAACCATATCCTTAAGCACTTTATTGACAGCATGGCCAATATGTATATTCCCATTGGCATAGGGTGGACCATCCAAAAGTAGAAATTTTTGTTTGCCTTTTTGTTGTTTTCTTATTTTTGTATATAAATTTGATTGATCCCATAGATCTAGTAAATCTGGCTCACGTTGAGGCAAATTTGCTTTCATTGGAAATCCAGTTCCAGGCAGATTTAGAGTTTCTTTATAATCAGACATTTTTATTACAGTTAGCTAATTGTGGTGATTATAATCATTACTGATCAGTTTGAATACGTATGTCTTTCATTCTTAAGCCAAGAAGAAATAAAATTAGTATATAAATAATAATCGCAGCAGATATTAAGAATAATAGACTGAACACTTTGTCTATAATATTAGCATCGATCCAAATCTGTATATCTGGATTAAAATTTATCAAAAACAGTGTCATTATAAAAGATGCCATGATTATTCTTGAGATAAATATGATGAAGTTACGATCTAAAACAACTAATTTTTCAAGACTCAAACTTCGAAATAAAAGAAAAGCATTTAAAATTGATGCTAAAGAAAATGCAAAAGCAAGCCCTATATGTGGAAAAGAGACATTCATTTCCATTAAGGCTAAAACAAAAATCAAAGAAAGAAATGCGTTGGTCGCCATAGTAATCAAACCAAATTTAAGAGGTGTTTTGGTATCCTCCCTAGAATAAAAAACTGGTGATAATATCAAAACAAAAGATAATCCTATTAACCCTAATGAATATGCCATTAGACTGTATTGAGTCATAATTAAATCAAATGTATTAAAATTACCACCAAGAAAAATTGTAGTTACCAAAGGCCCTGACAAAACCAATAATCCTATGGATGCAGGAAT
>JABHDX010000115.1 GCA_018672815.1 Gammaproteobacteria bacterium
ATTTAGATATTAACCCTAAAAAAATAAAATATAGGACCTTTACTAAAAGTTAAATTTTTCCTAATGCAGCCGTCCAGTATGAGATTGGAATATCTTTAATATCTGATTCATCTATTTCCTCCCAAGCTGAAGCATCTTGATATAATTTCATTATCAATCGGTTATTCAAATCATGCCCTGATTTAAATCCATTAAATTCTCCTACAAGGATATGTCCCATTAAATAGAGATCGCCGACAGCATCTAAAATCTTATGTCTTACTAATTCATCGTCAAACCTCAATCCATCTTGATTTAATATTCTATAATCATCAAGCACTATGGCATTGTCTAAACTTCCCCCTAATGCCAAATTATTAGATCGTAATGTTTCTATTTCTTTCAAAAATCCAAATGTTCTGGCACGACTAATTTCTTTTAAAAAAGTCATAGTAGAAAAATCTAGACTCAATTGGGTTATCTTATTTTTTATCATTGGGTGGTCAAATTCAATCTCAAATGAAATTCGATACCCATCAAATGGTTTAAATTCAGCAAACTTTTCTCCATCTTCAACACGTATATTTTTCTTGATACGAAGAAATTTTTTTGGAGAGTCTTGCTCCTTGATTCCAGCTAATTCAATTAATAATATAAATGAAATACAACTCCCATCCATTATTGGTATCTCAGGACCTTTTAGATCAACATAAACATTGTCTATTCCTAACCCAGAAAAAGCAGCTAATAGATGTTCAACTGTCATCACTGAAACATTATTTTTAGTAATAGTAGTCCCAAGCATTGTATCTGAAACAAGCTCTGCCCTAGCCTCAATCTCTTGAACTGGCTCCAAATCAACTCGCCTAAAAACTATACCTATGTTTTCATTTGCAGGACGAAGTGTCATATTAACCTTCTTACCTGAATGCAAGCCTACACCAGATGCTGATATACTTTTTCCTATTGTTCGTTGTTGAAGCATTTAAATAAATTCATTTAAATCATATAAATAAAGCAGTTCAAGATACCACAAAGAAAGTATTACAAACATATTTATGCTATATAATTTTTATAAATTTGAGTCAAACCATGATTTTACTTTTTCAAAAATAGACTGTGATATCTTTTGTTGTTCGAAGCTAAGAGGATTTGTTTTATATTTATTGAGGGCATACAACAATAAGCCTGCTCCCGTTGAATGAAGTGGACTGTCTATCGTCTCAAAGGCTCCACTCATTGGTCTCGGTGAGCCAAGCCTCACATCTGATTGAAATATTTCTTCGGCTATCTTTATGCACCCATTTAACTGAGAGGTACCTCCCGTTAGAACAATTCCTGCTCTTAGACTCTCAAAATTTATTTTACCTACTTCAGATAAAATGACTTCAAATAACTCCTTATATCTTTGCTCAACTACCTTCGCTAGGACCATTAAATCAGTTCTTCTAGGTGCCCTATCTCCAAGACTTGGTATTTCGATAGTCTGAAGCTTATCTAACATTTCAGGTATACACGCATATTTTAGTTTTAACTCTTCAGCTTCATCTTGAGGTGTCCTTAGTTCATGTGCAATATCCTTAGTGACATGGTCTCCTCCGATAGGTATGACTCTCGTAGTAATTATTTGACCATCCTTAAAAACAGCAATATCTGATGTACCACCTCCAATATCAACCAAGCAGACACCAAGATCTTTCTCATCTTCTGATAAAACTGAAAGACTGGAAGCTAACGGTTCTAAAACAAGCTCTTGTACTTCTAAGTCACAATGTTGCAGAGATTTAATAATATTTTCTTCAGCACTCTTAGAGACAGTTACTATATGTACATCCGCCTCCAATCTAACTCCTGACATGCCCATTGGATCACTAATCCCATCCTGGCCATCTATAGTATAATCTTTAGGCAAAACATGAAGTATGTGCTCCTCATCTGGAATTTTCATAGCCTTGGATGCATCTATTGCCCCATCAATATCAGTCTGGGATACTTCTCCTTGGCTGATTCTAACAAAACCATGTCCATCATAACTTCTAACATGATTTCCAGCTATACCAGCAAAGACAGTATTAATCTCACACCCAGCCAATTCTTCTGCTTGACTTATAGCACTATGAATTGAATCAATAGTGGCTTCGATATTTACCACAACTCCTTTTTTTAGTCCTTTTGACTTTTCCATACCCATGCCAATAATCTTTAGTTGATTTTCTTGATTAGTTTCTGCAATTAGAACAACTATTTTAGATGTACCTATATCAACTGCTGCAATAATCTCGTTTGTTTTGTGCTTAGACATTCTTATTCTTTTCTCTTGATTGCAAAACCTTCAGTGTACCTAAAATCAATATATGATATTTGATCATAATTATCTAAAAGTGATTCATCCCAAACCAGTAAAAATCGATCAAATCTTTCACTTAGATTGCTTTTACCCAATTTTATCTCGACTCTTGGCCTTATTACAAAAGACCATGACCCAAGTAAACTATACGTCATTGACTCTAATATCAACCCTCTTGCGACAAGCTCTTTATAAAAAATATTATATCTCTCAAAAACATTTACATTAGTTCCTTCGGGACCATAAAATTTTATTAAATTGGAAGGAATAGTCCGCTTATCTACATCAAAAACTTTGCCTGATGAATTTAATACTAATTGATCATTCCACAATCCAACAACATCATCCTCAAAAATAGTAATATCAATTGTATCCGGCCACTTCCTCTCAACCGTAACTAATTGAACCCAACTAATTGATTCTATTTCTAACTTCACTTCTTTGAGATTAAAATTTAAATAACCTTGTCCATTGATATTGGAAATTTTTTGTTGAACAACTTTCTTTGATACACGCTTGAAATCACCATTCAAATTAATAATCTCTATGGGTCTATTCATGACTTGATAAAAAGACAGTAATAAGGTTAAAAACAAAATACTTAAAAAAAATTTAATTGGTTTTATTGTTTTAGAAGTATTTTTTCTTATTGAAAAATAATTGTTTTTAATTTTTTTATTTTTAGCCTTATTTTGTCTGAATATTTTCACTTCAATTAATACTAGTTCTTAAGATTTCCAAACATAGATTATCAAAATTAATACCTATTTCTTTTGCTGCCATAGGTACTAAACTATGGGAAGTCATGCCTGGTACAGTATTAAGTTCAAGAAAAACAGGTTGATTATCATCATTAATAAAAAAATCTAATCGACCCCAACTATTGATATTAAATAAATTGAATACACCTGAACAAGTTTCTTTAACTTTACTTTCTATACTTTCAGCTAATTGGCTCGGACATATATATGTAGTATCTTCGCTAAAATACTTAGCTTCATAATTATAAAATTCTTCATTGCTAGCATTAATTTTTACCAATGGTAATACCTCACCATTTAATAATCCTGCTGTGTATTCAGAGCCTTTATAATATTTTTCAGCAATAATCCAATCGTTAAATTGTAAAAGCGTTTTTAATTTTTCTTTATAATCTTTCTTTTCTTTAATAATAAATACTCCGATGCTAGAACCTTGAGAACATGGCTTTATAACAAAAGGTATTTCTAATCTATGTTCAATAAACTCATAGTCTTTTTCATCGTCTATAAGAACAAAATCAGGAGTTTGGAAGCCATTTGAAATAAGAATATTTTTTGAAAATAGCTTATTCATAGTCATTGAACAGCTTAAAGTATTAGCCCCTGTATATTTGATACCCAATAAATTAAGTATGCTTTGTATTTTTCCATCTTCTCCATCAGAACCATG
>JABHDX010000116.1 GCA_018672815.1 Gammaproteobacteria bacterium
TAAGTTGAATAAAGATATTGTTGAAAATCAATAAATAGATTGCGTATATCTTTTACATCACCAAGCTCTTGCTTAGCTTTGTTTAAGGATTGATATTTTAGGGTAATGAGTTTTGGTAATTTTTCATTATCTAATTCTTTAAATCCAAGATGAACATACTGATCTAAAATGAAATTGATAAAAGTGAGTTGTTTATTTTCATATGTAAATTTCTCTTTTGCTTTTGTTGCTCGATAATCTCTGGATACTGGTGCTGTATTAAACGCTACAAAAGCCAATACATCAAAAATATCGCTATCGATAGCCTTTATTAAAGTACGTAAATCTTCTAATTGAGATTCGCTATACCCATATTCATTTAATCGCTCTAACAGTTGCTTTCTAGTATCAGGTCGAGACCAAATAGCACGTAATTGTTCTTCGCTTTCAAAGATTTGTGGTAAATCATTAAATAAAAGCTTCACAAATTGCTCTGCAGAAATAGGTTTGCCTTCGCTATCCCAAAAAGAAGTCTGTTTTACTGCTTGTAATTCACGAACATTATCTTTACTTAACTGAATGCGCAGCTTTTCTTTTGGAAGATCTTCATCAGGACTTTTAGGCTCTTTATCAATAATAACAGGATCTGTGGGACTGCTTGAGGATCCTTCATCAGGATCAAGCGGTTCTCCATCCCATTCAGGGTCTAGAAAATGCTTATAAGCTCCTTCAAAGTCATAAACTGTAAAGTAATTTTTATCTTGAAATAAACGAGTACCTCGTCCAATAATCTGTTTAAACTCAATCATAGAGTTCACTGGACGCATCAAGACTATATTACGTAGTTCAGGGCAATCTACTCCTGTACTTAATTTTGTTGAAGTCGTTAAAACGGTAGGATATATTTTTTCATTATCCTGAAAATTTCTCAGGTGCTGTTCTCCTAATTCTCCTTCATCTGCAGTAACACGATGACAGAAATCGGGATGTGGATTAGGATTTTGTTGGTTGACAATATCACGGACTAATGCTGCGTGCTTTTGTAATGCACAGAAAATGATAGTTTTCTCTGTTGGTTTCATCTCTTTTAAAAATTGTTTAATACGAAACTCTTCTCGTTCTCTAATTTCTACCGAACGATTAAAATCAAACTGCGTATATAATTTTCCTTCTTCTACTTCCCCTTCAACGACGGTGTTTTCCCCTGTATGGACATATTCATCGATATTGGTATGAATTTGTTGCACTTTAAATGGGGTTAAATATCCGTCATTAATTCCATTTTTTAAGGAGTACGTATACACGGGTTCACCAAAATAAGCGTAGGTATCAATATTATCAGTTCGTTTTGGGGTAGCGGTTAAGCCTAATTGTACTGCAGAATCAAAATAAGTCATAATAGCACGCCAAGTACTTTCATTTCTTGCTCCACCACGATGACACTCATCAATCACAATAAAATCAAAGAAATCTCGTGGATATTCCCCAAAATATGGGGTATCATTATCCCCAGACATAAAGGTTTGAAAGATGGTAAAAAATACACTTCCATTGGTAGGAACTTTACTTTTCTTGCGAATGCTATCTGGTTTGATACGTACCAGGGCATCATCAGCAAAGGCAGAACTAAATGCATTGTAGGCTTGGTCTGCTAAAATATTACGATCGGCTAAAAATAAAGTACGGGGTAATCGCTTACTATCTTCCTGGATGGTCCAGCGTTGTTTAAACAATTTCCAGGCAATTTGAAAGGCAATCGCTGTTTTTCCTGTTCCTGTAGCCAAAGTTAATAAAATGCGCTTCTTACCCTGTGAAATGGCTTCTAAGGTCCGATCAATAGCAATTTGTTGGTAATACCGTGGCGTCCAGGTTCCTCCCCTGTTTTCAAACGGCACAGCTCCAAACTTTTCTCGCCAATTGGTGACATTCGGGGTTAAGGCTTTCTCAGACCCATAGGTCATTTCCCATAATTCTTCAGGAGTAGGATATGAATCGACATCTCCTTCTTTTCCTGTCTCCATATCTATTTGATAAATCTTTTTTCCATTGGTCGCATAGGTAAACCGAATGTTAAGCTTTTTTGCATAGTTTTTGGCTTGACTGACTCCAGTGGTATAACTTTTAGAGGTTTTCTTTGCCTCAACGACTGCTAGTTGGGTATTTTTATACTCTAAGACATAGTCTGCATCTAATTTGGTAGCACGTTGATTGTTATGCCCCATTAATCGTCCAATTGAGATAGGAACTTCCTCTCGAATACGCGCCCCTTCTTTACGCCAACCTGCTTCATCTAGTTTAGGTAGAATTAAATTGGTGCGGGTTTCTTGTTCGTTCCGTATCCAGCTAGTATCGTTACTCATAATTCTCCATTGAAGGCTTTTTCTAGGATGGATTGTTTTAATTCATTTAAACTAGTTAATTGTTGATTGTAATTGAATTTTAAGGAATCATGATTAGAAATTGTTTGTTCGATTTGATTAACTAAAGCATCTTGCTTGTCAATAGATATTGTTGGGATTTCAAAAGATTTAATTGAATCGTACTTTAAGTTGTTTATTCCCATTCCATCTGTTAAAGATTGAATTAAATATTTAAAATCACTTGTTTTGAGACAATAAAAAAAATATTTGGGGTTTATATCTTTCAATGGAGTTAATTGACCCATAAAACCGCCAAAATAGTAATTATCATAATGATCATCTATAAAAGCAA
>JABHDX010000117.1 GCA_018672815.1 Gammaproteobacteria bacterium
AAAAAGGATGGAGATTCTTATAATTTTTTTCATAGAAAAAATGTTTTATTGTCATCTGATGAATTGATGATTGTTGGTCGACATAATGTTGAAAATATTCTCGCAGCTTTATCTCTTGGGCATCAAATAGGGTTATCGCTTAAGTCTATGGTGAGAGCTTCAAAAGATTTTAAGGGCTTGAAACATAGATTGGAGTGGGTCGTAAATCTTAAAGGAGTAGATTATTTTAATGACTCAAAATCAACTAATTCAATTTCAACTATAACAGCCATCAATGCGCTTTCTGAGAAATACAAATCTCTTATTCTAATTGCGGGTGGCATTGCAAAAAATGAAGACTACTCTGAAATGTTTCAGTTAATAAGTGAAAAGATTGATGCTGTCATTTTGATTGGAGAGTCTGCGACATTGTTTTCTCAGCGGATTAATGGTTGTCCTGTAAGTATTGTTGAATCAATAGAACAAGCAGTCATCTCTTCAAAATCTATTGCCAAGGAAGGTGCAATATTGCTTTCACCTGGCTGTGCAAGTTTTGATATGTTTGTTGATTTTAATGAACGCGGTGAAGTTTTTAAGCGTCACGTTCTTGAAGACAGCAAGGATTTTCTATAAATAGAGACGAACGATATATTGTAGTTATTACAGCGAATCATTAGATACAGCAAGATTAGTGCAAAGTGCAACAATTTC
The DNA here is from genome assembly GCA_018672815.1 of Gammaproteobacteria bacterium. The sequence goes on from JABHDX010000117.1 coordinate 691, forward strand.
TTTTTCTATATGAGCTGTATTTTTAGGACGTTTTTTTCCATAACCCAGAAATAACATCATTCCTTCAATTAATGCTGCAATCATCACGGCACGCTGTTTTCTCATATGATTACCCATATCTGGATTAATTGCTTTTATTAAGTTTTCGATACTATCGGTGTGGCCTTGATAGATTTTTTCCATTATATTATTGGTATTTTTATCAACATGTGCCATTGCCCAGAGTTGGTAGAAAAATCCAGCTGTTTCAATAGTTTTGATGTCTTTAACTAGATAATTCATATAGTTTTTAAAGTTTTTTTCAGGATCAGTCGAATGCGATGAGATCTCCTGAATTTTTTTCTCATACAAAGAAAGCACATATTCCAGTGTTGCTTTTATTAAGATTTCTTTGGTAGGAAAGTAGTGTTGAAGAGTCTTTAAGTGGATTCCTGTGATGGCTGCTATCTTTCGCAAACTAAGCTTATCATAACCCTGTTCAGAAAGCAGTAGCCTTGTCGCCTCAAGTATCTCCAAGCTGCGTTTTAAAGAACTTTTTCGTTTTAAGTTCCTTGGCGAAATATTTTCCGACGAGTCGTATTGTTGTTTAGCCATAAGTTTAAATTTTTCAAATTACAAAAATGTTATTGTACGTTGCATTAAATATTTTTTGACTTTTGTTTCAATAAGTAGTATATTACTCTAAAACCGTCAGTTGACGGTCAAATTACTTTAAAAAATAAATTTAGGAGATATAGCATGGCTAGAGAGAAACGGCACGATATTCTTTTTGAACCAATCAAACTTGGTCCGAAAGTTCTTAAAAACCGATTCTGGCAAGTGCCCCACTGTAATGGAGCTGGATCAGATAAGCCAGGAATGCAGGCATCTTTTCGAGGAATGAAAGCTGAAGGAGGCTGGGGAGCAGTTTTTACAGAAGTTTGCTTTATAACACATGATAGTGATATTCATCCATGGGTTGGAAGTAAAATTATTGATGAAGGAGATGTTAAGAATTTATCTCTGATGTGCGATAGCATCCACGAACATGGTGGACTTGCAGGTGTGGAACTAACCCATGCCACTGGCTTTAGTTTAAACGCTGAAACTCGCGAGCCAGCGCGAGCACCTTCACAAATACCACATGAATTTGAAGCTATGGCAAGTGCCAGGTCAATGACAATTAAAGAGATTAAAGAAATTCAACGTGAACATGTAGATGGAGCTTTAAGAGCAAAGGCAGCAGGCTTTGATTTGCTCACTGTTTATGTTGGTCTCTCAACAATAGCTCAGAATTTCTTGTACCCTTATCACAACAAACGTACTGACGAATATGGTGGTTCCTTTGAAAACAGATGTCGTTTTACTCGAGAATTATTAGAGATGATGAGAGAGGAAATTGATGACTGTGCAATTGGAATACGTTTTCCAATTGATTCGTTGGAAGAGCCTTTTGGTTATGGAGATTTAGGTATAAAAGCTGAAGATGAGGGTGTCGCTTTTATCAAAGCAATGGACGATCTGGTTGATTATTGGGATATAAATATCGGTACCCTAAACTGGGGAGAAGATGCTGGATCTTCCCGATTCTTTGATTCAAACCATCAAGCTCAATATACCAAACATGCAAAAAAAGCTTCTAAAAAACCGGTCATAAATGTTGGTCGATTTACAGATCCGGATATTATGATTAAAGCAATAAATTCTGGTCAGTGCGATATTATTGGGGCAGCTCGTCCATCAATTGCTGATCCATTTTTACCAAAAAAAATAGAGGAAGGTCGATACAATGATATTCGAGAATGTATTGGTTGTAATATGTGTGTTTCTCGATGGGAAAAAGGTGGGCCGCCGATTTGGTGCACTCAAAATCCAACCTCAGGTGAAGAATATCGTAGAGGTTGGCATCCTGAAAACTATGTTCCAACAAAAAACCCTGATCATCCAATCGTTGTTGTTGGGGCAGGTCCTGCAGGACTTGAGTGTGCGATGACTCTCGGACTTCGTGGTTATAATACTGTTCACCTAATTGAAGCTGAAGCTGAAATAGGTGGTCATTTACGTTGGGTTTCTAAACTGCCAAATTTTGGAGCTTGGAAGCGAGTTGTTGATTGGAGGGAAACTCAAATTAAAACAAAAACCAATGTACAAATTATCTTAAATAATCGGCTTAATTATCAAGATGCTCTTGAATGTGGGGCCGAGAGCATTATTTTCGCAACTGGTTCTAGCTGGAACGAAACGGGTATGTCTGCACCACTTCATGATTATATAGCTGGAGCTGACGCTTCAAAACCTGAAATTTGTACTCCAGAGCAGTATTGTGTACATGGGAAAAAACTCGGAAAACGAGTATTAGTAATCGACAATGATCCTTATTATATGGGTTCTGCTATGGCAGAACTTATTGCAGAAAAAGGCCATGAAGTAACATACGTCACCTGGGGGGAAACCGTTGGCGTTTATCTTCGTCTGGTTTTAGAAGAGCAACGAATGTTAATGCGACTTATGGAGCTCGGAGTTACCACGATTAATCAACATGTCGCAGTAGCTGTTGAAGATGGTAATGCTGTCCTTGTAAATATTTATAAAGGTGAGGAGATGACTGTCGAATACGATAGTGTTATGTTAGTTTCACACAGAACTTCAAATTGTGATTTATATGATCAATTACAAGGATCGCCTGATGAAATGGCCAATGCTGGAATTAAGTCTATACATTTAATCGGTGATGCACATACACCAAGCGTAATTGCACAGGCAACTTTTTCTGGAACACGTCTCGCAAGAGAATTTGATTCAGATAATCCTGACCAACATAAGCCTTTCATTCGTGAACGTCGTCTCATAGATGCGACGGAAAAGGATTATCAGCTTGATGCTGAAACGCTATTAATTAAACCATATCATTAAAAGGAATTAACTATGTCAGATGAACTCAAACAAACCCCATTTTCAGCTTCTTTTCCTGATGGAGTTGTCGAATGGATTGATATCTTTGGTTACGCTGTACCATTAACTTGGGGTGATCCAGGCGTTGAATATGCAGCAGTTCGGAATCAAGCTGCAGCAACGGATTACTCAATGCTTCTTAAATGGGACGTAGAAGGTGAGGGAGCAATACAAACCGTAAACAGTATATTTTCGCGCGATATAAGTGGAATGAATCCAGGAACTATCGCCTATGGCGTCGTTGTCAGTGAAACAGGCACAATGGTTGATGATTGCACTGTTTTTGTATACAGTCCAGAACATGTTCGCATTTTTGGAGCAAACCCAATGGTTGGCGATTTCCTGAATAATTATCGTCCGAATAATGTCACAGTTAGTCAGCGTCGTGAAGAGCTTGCACAGCTCTCAGTACAAGGTCCATTAAGTCGAGAAATATTACAAAAACTAACAAGCACTGATATAAGTAATGATGAACTGCGTTGGTATCATTTCCTGACTGATGTTGATATGGCAGGCATGAAAGTTCAAATTAGCCGAATTGGCTACACTGGTGAACTTGGCTATGAAATCATGCTACCTGTCGACAGTGCACAAGCATTCTGGGATGCTCTCTTTGAAGTAGGAGAACCACTTGGCTTGATACCTGCTGGAGCTGCTTGTGTAATGATGTGTCGTATCGAGGCCGGCTTGATTATGGGTGAAGTCGAATATGATCATACAATGACTCCTTACGAATGCCGAATGGCTTGGTCAGTAGATCTCAACAAGGATAACTTTCAGGGTAAGGAAGCGCTAATCGAAGCACAGAAAAACCCTTCATTAGATATCGTTAGTGTTATATTGCCGGGAGAAGGGGAATACGATGGCGTCGAATTAATGGACAATAACAAGAAGGTAGGTCTAGTTACAATGGCAATTCCTTCACCTTACCTAGACGGAAAATTTATTGGATTAGCTCGAATCAATCGAGCAAACGCGACAGTCGGTAACAAACTAGACCTGAGTTTGGAAGGAAATGGCCAGGTGGAAATCGTAGCGACTCCAGTTTATGATCCTGAGAGGATTAAGTCACGTTCTTGATTATTTTATAAATATTGTTTTTTATTTAAATTAAATAACTTGATAATTGAAAAGTATTATGTTATATTATTAATTGTTCGTATACGAACGTCTTTTAATTTAACTTAATTAAGTGAGAGGGATAATCGATGGATTATTTGTGAGACGTTTTTTTAGAATGAAATTAACTTAAAAAAAGGAGATAAGTAATGAAGAAAATTTTAATTGGAGTGCTATTTGCTCTCTCAACTGTTTTAGTAGGTATGCCAATTGCACAGGCTGACTATCCTGATAAACCTGTGACTTTTATTGTGCCATGGCCCCCTGGTGATCTTGAAGATGTTTTAACTAGGATTATTGCGGAAGACTTTCAAGCTGAATATGGTATTGCTGCAGCGGTTGTCAACAAACCAGGCGGTGGCGGTGGTCCATTTCCAGGTGCTATGGAAGTAGCAGCAGCAGATCCTGATGGTTCCATGATAGGTTCATTTGTAATCGGTGTGCCGGTTGTAGGACCAGACCTTGGAATAGAAGGTTTGACTGAAGATACATTCGAGTCACTAGGAATTTTCCTAACCTATCCATTTGTTTTAGCTGCCGCAGGTGATGCACCATATAGTTCTATGGATGAGTTAGCTGCTTATGCTAAAAGTAACAAAGTATCGCTAGGCCACTTTGGTGACCCACTTACGCCAACTGCGGTAAGTAAGGCTGCAGCTAAGATATTGGGCTTCGAATGGGGTTCAGACGCTGCCTTTGATATGCTGGACTGTAACTCATTGGCTTCAGGTGATGCAGACGTTATTAATACAACGATTCAGCTAATCCTGCCATGCCTAGATGATGTTAACGTTTTAGTTTCTGTAACAAATGAGCGTATTTCTAAAGCACCAAACACACCAGCAATTGGTGAATTGATACCTGATTTGGATATATTTTTATGGAACGGCTTATTTGTCCCAGCAGGTACACCACAGGATGTTAAGGATAAGATTA
>JABHDX010000118.1 GCA_018672815.1 Gammaproteobacteria bacterium
CTCAGCAGGAGTTTCTTCTGCAGCTTCCTCAGCAGGAGTTTCTTCTGCAGCTTCCTCAGCAGGAGTTTCTTCTGCAGCTTCCTCAGCAGGAGTTTCTTCTGCAGCTTCCTCAGCAGGAGTTTCTTCTGCAGGAGTTTCTTTTAGTTTCTTTTCTTCTTGTTTAGCTTTTCTTTTTCTGAGTTTACTGACATTCTTGAGTTCTCTTTCATCTCGAGATAAATCTATTAGATTAATTAATTTTTTTACACGATCACTAACTTGTGCTCCCACAGATTGCCAATAAGATAATCTCTCAAGATCTACCCTAATATCTTCTTCATTTTTCTTAGCAGTCGGGTTATAAAAACCTATACGTTCTATATATTTTCCATCTCTGCTACTTCTACTATCTGTAGCTACTATATGATAAAAAGGACGTTTCTTTGAACCACCTCTTGATAATCTAATTTTAACCATTTTATAACCCTTTTAAGTTTACAATTACAATGTATATGGCGCAGGATTGTACGATAATTTTTTATTATTAGCCATAATGTTTTCTTGACAGTTATGAAATCTCTTATCAAAATACACTAATTACAATAATAAAGGAGTCGCTGTCTTTGAGCGATGATATCCCTTTAGGGACACTTTTTACAATACTGGCTTTGTTAATAATACTGTCAGCCTTCTTTGCTGGAACAGAAACGGCATTGATGCGTCTGAATAAATATCGTGTCAGAAATCTATCAAAAAAAGGAAACAAAGGGGCAATATTAGCTGAAAAGCTTTTAAAACAGCCCGATAAACTAATTGCGTTTATTCTATTTGGCAATAATTTAGTCAATTTTGTAGCTGCATCTATAGTAGGTGTGGTCTCAATGCAAATTGGGGGTCCAAGTGGTGTAGCAATAGGTACATTATTATTTACAATTATAGTTCTATTATTTGCTGATTCAGCACCCAAAACAATAGCTGCTATTTTTCCAGAAAAAATAGCACTGCCTGCGAGTCATATTTACTATCCATTAATAAAATTAATGCGCCCATTACTAATAATTATCAATACTTTTACAAATTTACTTTTGAGGTTTCTGAGGGTAAAGCCAAGCGATAATGATGAAAAACTTTCTATAGATGAGCTAAAAACATTAATAGGTGATGGTATGACAAAAACCTCTATTGACAGACAAAAAATTATGATGGGTGTGCTTGATCTTGGCAATATTACCGTTGAAGATATTATGCTTCCACATAATGAAATTATTGGTATCGATTTAAATAAGTCGATCCAAAATAATCAAAAATTAATGGAAGACAATATTTACATCTATGTACCTGTATATAAAGACACTCTTGATAAAATCGAGGGTCTACTTAATCTTAATGAATTATTAAAAAAACATAGTTTGAAGTCACTTGATCATAATCTTATAAAAAAATATATGAAAAAGCCCTATTTCATACCAGAAAAAACAAACTTAAGTCAGCAGTTAATTGAATTTAAAAGCAAAAACCAAAAGGTAGGGTTTGCTGTTGATGAATATGGAAATATTCAAGGCTTAATCACAATAGAAGATATCTTTGAAGAAATTGTAGGTGACTATCTAGAAGAAACAAAGAAAATGAATAAAGAGATGAGACCTAAAAAGGATGGCGATAGCTATATAGTAAATGCCTCATCTAATATTAGAACACTTAATAAAATAATGAATTGGAACATCCCTATTGACGAAGCTAAAACTATCAATGGTGCTATTCTTGAAAATTTAGGCTATATTCCTGATGTTGGAGCAAAGTTTTCTCTTGGCGATTACTCATTTAGTATTATAGAAACAAAAGAAAATGCTATCGAGTCGGTAAGTATTAAAGCAATAGATTCGAAGTATAAATTGAAAGTTGTATCTTAGCTTTTAAAGATCCTCGTACTCAGGAGCCCAATTTTCAAATTTCGTATACCTACCCAAGAACGTTAAATTAAAACTTCCTATGGCGCCATTTCTTTGTTTTGCTATATCAATTAATGCAATACCCTTCTTATCTGTTTCCGGATCATAAACTTCTTCACGATATATAAAAGCTATCAAATCAGCATCTTGCTCAATAGCACCAGATTCTCTTAAATCTGACATTTGAGGCTTTTTGTCAGTTCTTTGTTCAACACTTCTATTCAATTGAGATAGTGCAATAATCGGTATATTTAGCTCTCTTGCTAGTGCTTTTAGATTTCTAGATATTTCAGAGATCTCAGTAGCTCTATTCTCCTTAGTTCCACTAACCTGCATTAATTGTAGATAATCAATAACTATAAGTGATAGACCTTTTTCTCTTTGAATTCTTCTTGCTCGTGCTCTAATTTCTATAGGATTCAACGACGGTGTATCGTCTATAAATATTGGAGCATTTCTCATCTGTTGAATTGCCCCATCTATTCTATGCCAATCTTTTTCTTCTAACTTTCCTGTCTTAACTGAATGAGCATTTACTCTCCCTAAGGAAGAGATCATTCTTTGTGCCAACGAACTAGCTGACATCTCCATGCTAAATATTGCGACGGGTTTATTATCTGCTAAAGCAACATGTTCAGCAATATTAAGAGCGAATGCTGTTTTACCCATAGATGGTCTTCCAGCTATAATAATAAGCTCACCTTTCTGAAGTCCTGCTGTTATCTTATCAAGTTCTCTAAAACCTGACTCTACTCCAGTTAGTCCCCCTCCTCCTTGCGATCTTTGGTCTAATTCATCATACGCTTCTTTAACAAGGTCTTTCATATTTGAAAAGCTTACATTCCTGTTTCCTCTTTCTGCAATTTCGAAGATATTTGCTTCCGCCTGGTCGACTAATTCTGATGGACTTCTGCCTTCAGGCTGATAAGCACTTTGGGTAATCTCATTACTGATTGATATAAGATCCCTAAGTAATGCTTTTTCTCTTATAATCTTTGCATATTCTTTTATATTTGAGTTGCCAGCTGTATTCTCTATTAAATTAGCTAAATAATCGATTGCAGGCGTGACTTCAAAATTACCTGATGAATCTAAAAAATCAGATACAGTAAGCAAATCAGTAACTTTACTCTGCTCTGAAAGAGTCTGGACAGCATTGAAAATAGATTTATTTTCGCTTCGATAAAAATCTTGTTCAGAAACTATATCTGCAATTTTTTCATAAGCTTGACTGTCTGGATCCAACATCAATCCGCCTAATAAAGCAGATTCTGCATCTGGGGAGTGAGGAGGTAATTTTAAATGGCCTAAAGACTCTATATTTTTTTTTGATTCAGCTATATTCGCCATTTATTCGGATTCTTGGATAATTTCTTTTTCTTCTTCGATATTATCTATTTCTTCTTCTGAATCCAAAGTATTTTTTATAGCAATCTCTCCACCTACTACATTAACATTAATGTTAACTTTTATATCTGAATGAAATACAAGTGAAACTTCGTGCATACCGATAGATTTGATTGGACCATCAGGCAGGTTAATTACACTTCTTTCTAGCTCATAACCATTTTCTTCGGCGCTATTTGAAATATCTATAGTGCCAATAGATCCATATAAATTACCATCTTCGGTAATATTAGCTTTTATCGTCAACATTACATTTTCAAACTTACTTGCTTTTTCTTTAAGTATTGCTAATTCTTCATTTTGCTTAGTCTCTAATTCTGCTTTTTGTTTTTCTAGTAATTTAATATTTTCTTTTGTTGCAAACGCTGCTTTACCTTGAGGCACAAGATAGTTTCTTCCATAGCCTGGTCTGACTGTAACTAAGTCACCAATTTCTCCAAGATTCTTAATAGTTTCTTTTAATATAACTTCCATTTATTTTCTCTCTTAGATTTTGATTACGAATGTTGATCTGTGAATGGTAGCAATGCTAAAAATCTTGCTCGTTTAATAGCAGTAGTTAATTGGGTTTGAAAGTGACTTTTAGTTCCAGTAATTCTACTCGGTATAATTTTTCCAGTTTCAGTAATATACTTCTTCAGAACTTCAATATCCTTATAATCTATTTGCTCAACCCCTTCAGCTGTAAATTTACAATACTTATTAGTATTTCTATTTAAATTTTTCTTCCTCTTAAAACCTTTCTTATTTTTACTCTTTTTCATCAGTTATTTCCTCTTTATCTTTTGTAGCTAGCTCTGATTCAATTTCCTCTTTATCAGAAGAATCTTTTTTCTTTTCTTCTGGTTTGTTTATTTTCTTATCCTTAGATTCATATTTTTCTTTTTTGTCTTCTTTTTTATGTATCTGATATAACTTCGAAGGTCCAGTTTCAGCTTTTTTCATTCTCAAACATAAATGCCTCATTATGGAATCATTGTATTTAAAAGACGTTTCTATTTCTTGGATTGTTGAATCATCGCATTCAATATTCATCAAAACATAATGCGCTTTGTGCATGTCTTGTATCGTATAGGCTAATTGGATTCTACCAATATCTTCTACTCGATGTATTTGTCCATCATTTTTAGTGATTATATCTTGGTATCGTTTGAGCATATCTTGGAGTTGCTCACTTTGATCTGGATGAACTAGAAGTACTAATTCGTAATGTCTCATATTTCCCCTTTTGGTTTAAAGCTACCTTATTATTAAGTGCAGCAAGGTTATTTCTAACTTAAGGAAAAGAATCCTACTTTAATTGATCAAACTATTCAAACTAAATATACAATCTTTGCCTAATAGCCTCGTATAATAAGATTCCACAAGCAACAGATACATTGAGACTATTTACAGGCCCTTTCATTGGAATAGAAACTAAATAATCGCAATTCTTCTCTGTTAAATATCTGATACCTTTTTCTTCTGAGCCAACTATGATAGCTATAGGCTGATTAAAATCTATTTCATTATAGTTAGTTAATGCAGAATCAGATGAGCCGCAAATCCATACTCCATTTTTCTTCAAAGCCTTAATGAAATTGGATAGATTAGATACATATGCTGTGTTTGTTAATTCAGACGCTCCTGAAGAAACTTTACTTAGAACAGGACTATCAAGGTTTACCCTATTTTTAGGTATAACTACCATGTCAACACCTGATGCATTAGCTGTCCTATAACATGCTCCAATATTTCTTGGGTCTTCAAGACCATCTAAAATAAGAATTAAAGGATTACGAATTGTGTCCAAGTATTTAATTGCTGTTTTAGAATTAAATTTTTCTTTGCGTTTTATTAATGCAGCTAAGCCTTGATTTTTTGACGTTGCAGTCATTTTATCTAATCTGGATTTAGATATTTTTTTTAATGGAACATTTTTTTCTTCGGTAAGTGCTACGATTTCCTTGAATCTTTTATTGTCAGAATTCTCTTTTATATAAATTTCAATGAATAATTCTGAATTATAATTAAGAGACTCTAATATGGTGTTTATGCCGTAGATATAGGATGTTTTAGACATTTTTTAAGAAAATAATTGATCCATTATAATCATATCTGCTCTGTCTGGGCCGGTAGAAATCATTGCTACTTTTGTTTGAAGTATAGATTGAATAGCTTCAATATATTCCTTTGCTTCAATGGGTAATTTATTAAAATCAGTTATTCCAGCAGTTGATTGTTTCCAGCCTTTATAAGTTTTATATCGAGGTTTGCATTTATTTAACTTACTCAATGTTATTGCAGGATATGTACTAAAAATATCATTTTCAATTTCATACTCAATAGCGATTGATATTTCATCCAAATCATCTAGAACATCTAATTTTGTAATGCATAAATGAGAAATACTATTATTGATAATAGATTTTTTAGCAGCAACTGCATCAAACCACCCACATCTTCTTGGTCTTCCTGTTGTTGCTCCAAACTCAACACCAACTTTAGCTATATGATCACCAATACTATCGTTTAACTCTGTTGGGAAAGGTCCAGAACCTACTCTAGTCGTATATGCTTTGATAATTCCCAGGACTGAATCAAATTGTCTTGGTCCTATCCCTGTACCTGTAGATGCAGCACCTGCAATAGTATTGGACGATGTCACAAATGGATAAGTACCATGATCTATATCCAAAAGTGCTCCTTGCGCTCCTTCATATAGAATGTTTGAATCATTTTCGATAAGTGAATAAAGAAATTGAGTCGTATCCTTAACATAAGGCTCAATAGTATCTGCAAATGAGAGCCATTGATCAGCTACTTCATTCTCACTGATAGGATTAGTTTTATAGAGATTCTTTAATAAGAAGTTATGATAATTCATCAGAGTATTTAATTTATCTGTAAATTTCTCTTCATCGAATAAATCCATTAGATGAATAGCTCTTCTTGCAACTTTATCTTCATAAGTTGGACCAATTCCTCTCCCTGTTGTTCCTATGGCTTGATTACCTAAAGCTCTTTCCCTAGCTTCATCTAGAGCAATGTGGGTTGGAAGTATTAATGGACAAATAGAACTAAGATGCAACTTATTATCAAATTCTATTCCCTTAGATTCTAATGATTGTATTTCATCAAATAATGTGGGGATGTGGAGTACCACCCCATTACTAATAATACAATCAGCATCATTAAATATTCCTGAAGGTATTAAATGAAGAACAGTTTTGTTGCCATTTATAACTAATGTATGACCTGCGTTGTGTCCGCCCTGAAACCTCACAACAGCATCGCAATTCTTTGTCAAAAGATCGATGACTTTTCCTTTACCTTCATCTCCCCATTGCGCGCCAACAACAATTACAGATTTAGACAATTACTCACTCCTATTTTATAAAAATCTAAGTATTATCACGCCCATTATAATGAGAAATAATCCAAAGAAACGAAGCGTACTCTCATTAATCTCATTCAATTGAACTAAAGATTTTTTATACCACGATGGAGAGATAAATGGAATAAGCCCTTCAAATATGAAAAAGAAACTTATACCAATAAATAATTCTTTCAGCCCCATAATGAATAAAAATTAAAAACTGTTATTTGGTTGATTCTTGATTTTTTAAATATTTAAAAAAGTCACCTTTACCATCTAATACCAATACATCATTGCCTGTTCCAATAGAATTCTTATAGGCTTCTATGCTTCGATAAAAAGAATAAAATTCTTTGTCAGCATTAAATGCTGTGGCATATATATTTGCTGATGTAGCATCTCCCGACCCTCTAATTTTTTGAGAATCTCTATAGGCATTGGCAAGGATAACAGTTCTTTCTCTTGCTGCTTCGGCTCTAATAATTGTTGCAGACTCTGATCCTTCAGCTCTTAGTTCTGATGCAACCCGTGCTCTCTCTTGTCTCATTCTATTGTAGACAGATTCACTTACCTCACCAGAAAGTTCAATTTTCTTAACTCGAACATCTATTAGTTCAATTCCTAGATTTTTTGCATTCATGGTAGCTGCTTTTAACATTCCAGCCATTACCTCTCTTCTCTCTTTGGAAACCACTTCTATGACTGTTCTTTTAGCAAATTCAGAACGGATACCATCTTTGACAGTTTCTAATAATCTTTGAGCAGCAATAAGTTCATCACCGCCTGTTGATCTATAATATTCTTGTGTATCAGCAATTTTCCATTTGATGAAAAAATCAACATAGAGATTTTTCTTTTCTTGAGTAAGGAATAATTCTTGTGGATTATTAATCGTTAATAACTGCTTACTATATTTTTGAACATTATTAACAAAAGGAACTTTAAAATGAATACCAGGCTCATAATCAGACTTAATGACTTCACCGAATCTGAACTTCAAAGCATGTTCTCTTTCATCTACTATAAATATTGAATTTGAAATTACTATAAATGTAATAACCAATATAAAGGTTAGAATATTTTTCATTATCTTACCCTCCTCATTCTGGAATCTTGATTTTGATTCATCTGTTGTCTATTCTCAATTGCTTGGCCTTTATTGATAGTAATCTCTGATCGATCTTGCTTTGGATTATTTTGAATTAACTTATCAATTGGGAGATATAGTAAGCTTCCATTACCTTCTGAGCCCATAAGTACCTTATTGGAATTAAGATAAACATCTTCCATTGCCTCAATGTAAAGTCTTTCACGAGTTACTTCAGGAGCTCTTTGGTATTCAACTAGCAATTTAGTAAACCTGTCTGCTTCACCTTCAGAATCAGCTATTACTTTTTCTTTATACGCTTCAGCTTCTTGTATCATTTTTGCAGCTTCACCTCTAGCTTTTGGTACAATATCATTAGCATAAGCTTCTGCTTCAAAAGATAAACGTTCCTTATCTTCTCTTGCTTTAATAGCGTCTTGAACTGCGTCTTCAACTTGGAGCGGAAAATTTGCATCCTGCAGATTAACTTTGGTTACACTGATACCAGTACCATACTCATCAAGTGTCTGCTGAATAAGTTCTTGAGTTCTTAATGCGATTTCTGTTCTTCCTTCTGTCAAAACAAAATCAAGTTTACTTTTTCCAGCCACTTCTCGAATTGCGCTTTCACTTACTTCGCTTAGAGTTGCTTCTGCATCTCTGACATTAAATAAATAATCAACCGGGTTACTTTTTCTATATTGGACTACTAAATCCACAACTATAATATTCTCATCTGAAGTCAACATGGTGGTTTGCTGTTTAAATCTATTAACAACATTTACATTTACTACTTCAACTGATTCAAATGGCCATGGAGCTCTCCAACTCAAACCAGGCATTGTTGTTTCACTGTATTCGCCAAACCTTAATACAACACCACGTTCAGAGTCATCAATTTGGTAAAGACCCGATAACATCCAAATAAAGAATCCCATAACGATAAGCAGATACATAGGTGGCCCTTTAGGCTTTTTGGAACTACCGCCAGGTTTTCCACCAAATAATTTATTAAATCTTTTCTGCCACTCTGCAACAATTTGGTCCAAATCTGGTGGTTGGCCATTATTTGCATCCCATGGAGACTTGCCATTTCCTTGATCATTAAATGCCATAATTATTTCTTCACTCCTACATTTTTATCTAATTTTTGTTTTAACATCTGTAGTTTACTCTCAACTACATGAATGTTTATATGTTTTTTCAATTTCTTTAAGTTTTTTATATCTATCTCGATAACGAGCTCTAGTAAATTATCATCTATAATGGTTTCTTGAACAACACTCGACTTAGAATATATTAAAGCTCGATCTTTTGATTGATCGATATTAATTCGAATTAACGCAGTAATTGGTTCTGGTTTAATTTTTTTAGATATTGCATCTAATAAATTCTTAATACCTAAACCGTCTTTAGCTGAGATTTGTATATTGTCGGTATCATTGATCAGATCTATTTTCTTTGTTATAAGATCAACCTTATTATAAACATTTATTACAGGTATTTTATTTGCTCCTATTGTCTCTAGGACTTCATCTACAGACCTTTTATTTTGATGCATAAATTTATCACTTACATCGAGTACATGAATCAATACATCTGCATTGGATACTTCTTCTAGAGTTGATAAAAATGCTTCTATTAATTCGCTAGGCAGTTCTTTAATAAAACCAACTGTGTCACTTAGGATTGCTTTTCTATTTTTTGGTAAACCTATAGATTTAAATACAGGATCAAGTGTTGCAAAAAGCTTATCTTCAGCTAAAGCATTAGCTCCACATAATGAGTTAAAAAGTGTTGTTTTTCCAGCATTGGTATAACCTACTAAAGCAACATTCTTCATGACTTTATTTCTAGATTTGCGAGTCGTCTTTCTTTGTACCCTTATCTTTTTAAGTTTTGATTTAATGGATTTAATACGATGTTGAATTAGTCTTCGATCAGTTTCAAGTTGTGTTTCTCCTGGTCCTCTAAGGCCAATTCCACCTTTTTGTCTTTCCAGATGAGTCCACCCTCGTATTAATCGCGTAGATAGATGGGTGAGTTGTGCTAATTCTACTTGAAGTTTACCAGTATTAGTTCTCGCTCTTTGAGCAAATATATCAAGAATCAACCTAGTTCTATCTATAACTCTAACTTTGAAGAATTGTTCTAAATTGCGTTCTTGTGATGCAGACAAGCTATAATTAAAGACAATTAAATCCGAACAGTTAAGATCGATTTCATCCCTAATCTCTTTCATTTTACCTTTTCCTATAAGGCTGCTTCTAAAAAACTTTCTCGCATCAATATAGGTTATACCCCTTACTGCTGCTCCTGTTGATAAAGTTAATGAAATAAATTCTTCATTATCATACTCGATAGATCCTTTTGTAGATTTGATAATGACAAGATGTGCATTGACAGATTTTTTTTGGAATTCAATCATGATTGTTTATCATTTATGAATGAGTCTAATGCTAGTTTAGCCTTATCAATTATATTGTCATTATAAATATCAAATTCAATGTCAGATGACTCAGACCTGAGCCATGTAAGTTGCCTTTTTGCCAATCGTCTTGTAGATGTTTTTGCGTTATCTTTAGCCTCCACTAAACTACATTTAGTTTCAAGATATTCACATATTTGTTTGTAGCCTACACTTTTCATGGAATTGGTTTTTGAATCTAATTTATCTGAATCGAGAAGTGCTTTCACTTCATCAATTAAACCTTCATCAATCATAGACTCTAAACGATTATCTATTGTTGAATGTAATTTACTTCTAATTGATGGAACGAGTGAAACACTAAAATAGTCATAATTAAGTTTTTTAGGTTTTTCTTTATGCAGTTGACTAAGCGGAATTCCTGTTATTTGATAAACCTCCAATGCTCTTTCAATTCTTTGTTTATCTGTTGGCTTAATCTTATTTGCTGAGATTGGATCAAGATCAAATAGTTTTTTATGCATATATGACCAGCCTTTGGTTTTTGCTAGTAATTCAATCTGATTTCTTACTAACGCATCTGATTTTGGTAAATTACTCAAGCCTTGTTGTATTGCTCTAAAATACATCATTGTCCCCCCAACCAAAAGTGGGACTTTTCCCCTATTCAATACTAATTGAATGGCTTTACTAACGTCTTGATAAAACTTTCCGACAGAATAATTTTCATAAGGATCGGAAATATTTACTAAATGATGTGGATATTTCTTCAATATTTGTTCTGAAGGTTTAGCTGTCCCAATATTAAGACCTCTATATACCATAACTGAGTCAACACTAATAATTTCCAATGGTAAATGATCCAGAAGAGAAATTGCTAAATCAGTTTTTCCTGAAGCTGTAGGTCCTTTTATAAGAATAATTTTTTCAGACATTTATAAAATTCTAAATTAATTTCTAAAAGCAGGAATTACTCTTTCACCAATTATTTTTAGAGCTTCCATCGGATTATCATGCAATCTGATTGATAATTGTGTCTGGCCTGCTTTTTCAAATAATCTAAATCTTTCAATTTCTCGATCTATATCTTCTATGCCCCCAGTTGAAGTAAATGATTCACATAATTTATTACAAAGTTCTACAGGTACTCCTTTAATATCGCCTGTACGATCAAAATAAGCATCAACAAAAGCTTCATAATTATTAACTATCAGGTCACATTCGTCAGGATTGCAATAAATACTAAGAAGTTCTTTATCAAGTTTTCTAGCTCTCCAAGCCAATTCTCTCCTAGACTCACGATAAGCTTCTTCTCTATTACTTTTGATATGCCAAGCCCAAAAACTATTGATGTGTATCTTTTGATCTGGATTCATTCTTTTGGAAATTCCAATATTAATATTTTCTAAAGCAGAATCAATTATTTCTGGTGGTGTACAACCAATATAAACACCATCTGCTACTCGGCCTTCCATTCTCATCATCATATGTTTATATGCTGTTCCATATATCACTGGCTTTTTAGCTTTTGACCATGAAAAGTCACAAGGGACATTGACTTGAAAAATTTCACCATCATAAATTTCATTCATATTATTGTCTCTAGCTGTAGTCAAGATCTCAATTGATTCTCTAATAGCTAAGACTATTTTCTTGGGTGTAGATAGTCCCATAACTGTAATATTGCCTTCGCCAGCTCCTACAGCAACTTGTGCTCTACCTTTACTTAGCTCGTTTAATGTTAATAAAGCATTAGCAATCTTTAATGGATGCATCTCAAAAGGACTAACAGCGAGAGGTCCTAATTGTATCTTCTTTGTTGTTTGAGCAAGAGGAACTAAGCTTAGAAAAGGATCCCAGTGTGCAAAATAGTTAGACGTCCATATCCCATGCACACCATATTTTTCAGCTTCTATTCCTATTTCTTTTATTTTATCTGGATGTAAGTCGGGCTCAAGTATGATATCAATATCCATAAGTTATCCTTATTTCAGAATTTCTTTTTTAACATTCGCATTATACAATTTAATTCCACGCAATATTCCACTAGCAATCTTTTTTTGGTTGATAGGGTTAATTAAGAATTTTTCATCGCTTGGATTTGAAAGGTAACTTGTTTCAATAAGAACAGATGCTATTTCAGTAGACTTTAAGACAGCAAATTGTGCTTCAATAGGTGTTTTTTTTCTCATTCTTACATCTTTTTTCATTTCAGTTATTATAGCTTCTGCAATTATTTTACTTTGATCAGTAGCTTGAACTTGGCTCTCATTGACTTTATAGGCCACTCTCTTAGATACGCCACTCTTTAAAGCAATATTCTTCTTTGTTTTAGGTTGATACATTATTTTATAATTATCTCCCTTAGCAATTTTCTTTGAGTCTGATAAGGCATAAAGAGTAGCTCCTCTTACCTTTGAATCTTTAAAAGAATCAGCATGAATAGAAATTAAAAGATCAGCTTTTGAGTTTTTTGCTCTGGTTATTCTTTCATTTAGAGACTGAATCTGAGTGCAGTTCTTTTTTTTCCCAGGGCAAGGATAGCTATCATCATCTCGGATTAAAATAGCTCTCATACTTTTTTCATTGTCAATTAATGATTTTAGTCTTTTTGCAATTTTTAAAACTAAATCTTTTTCTTTAACTTTCTTACCCCTTGCTCCTTCATCCTTTCCACCATGACCTGGATCAATAGCTATAATCATTTTTTTCTTATTTAAAGCAGCACTTACTAGTTTTCTGCTACCCTGAAATGCTTTCTTTAAATCTATAACAATTCTAAAATTACTATTTGATCTTGAAGGAATACTAGATGTTTTATAAAAAACAATCTCTTCAGTCTCAATAACGACTCTAAGTTTTGCAATAGTATTATTTGCAATCCTTACTTTACTAATTAAGCCATTATTACCTAATGTTGATTTCAATTTATTACTTTTGGCAGATCGATAAAGATCGACTACAACCCTATTGGGTCTGTTTAAGGTAAAAACTTTATATTTTGTTGTTTCAGATAGATCTAAAACCAATCTTGTTTCTAGATTATCTTTACTAATTCTTATATTTTTTAAAACTGATTTAGCAAATACTTCCGTATTTATGAAAATTAGAAAAAAGACTAATGATATTATTTTTATTACTTTACTAATAAAGCTTCCTTGATTACATATTAAAGATCTACTTTATCCAAGAATCTTTAAATTTGCTTACTTTTTTACTCAACTTTTCAATATCAATTAATCTTTCATTCATCACTTCATTGAAAGATATATTGACAATTAGGTCAGCTGATAAAATATAATCGCCTCCATTTTCTGGCCATTCAATAAGAAATAAATAAGGTTTATCCAAAATTGGCTTTTCATGAAGTTCCAACTCAAGTATTTGATTCAGTGTATCAATTCGATAAAGATCAACATGAAAAATAATAAATTCATTTGTTTCTATTGTCTCAATTAAATTATAAGTAGGACTATTTACCAATCCTTTAAAATTCATACCTTTTAAAAAGCCCTTTGAGAAAGTTGTTTTACCTGCACCGAGATTTCCTTGCAAATAGATCACTAAAGATTCAGTTGTTGAATGTAGAATATTCTGAGCAAAAACCTTACCTAGCTCTATCATCTCTTTTTCATTTCTTACTTTCATGGGTTTAACAATGGTCTCAACTCATTAAGTAAATCTGTAGCAATAAGACCTCTTTGACCATTTAATACTGCCTGATCTCCTGCCTTTGCATGAATAAATGCTGATAGTGCAGCTATTTGACAATAATCATGTCTTAAAAACTGAGCCAGTAATCCTGCTGTTAAGCCAGTCAATAGATCGCCCATACCTGCTGATGCCATTCCTGGATTACCTGCATTAATCATATAGGGCACTCTTTGAGAGTTGCCCACTAAAGTATTATTGCCTTTTAGAATCACTGTTGCTTGATATTGATTGATGATCTCTTCTAAACTTGATAATCGGTCATGTTGTATTTGTGAAGTTAATTTTGAAATCAATTTAGCAGCTTCACCTGGATGTGGAGTAAGAATCCAATTATCTCTTTTTATAGGTTTTAGAGAAAGTATATTTAATGCATCTGCATCTAGAATTAATGGTGTTTTTGAAATTAATGTTTCTTCATATATCTTATGAGCCCATTCATCTAACCCAAGTCCAGGACCTATAGCAATTACATCAACATTGTTTATTAATTCTTTAACATTATTGAGACTATCATCCACAGCATGGCACATTATTTCTGGTCTTAATCTAGTAATAACATTGACATTTTCTGGTCTTGTTATAACACTCACTAGACCGGCACCTGATCTTAGAGCACCTTCTGCTGCAATCTTTGCAGCTCCAGCCATACCCTTATTCCCTCCAATGATTAAAACATGGCCATAATCTCCCTTATGAGAAGTATTTTTTCTTTTAGGAAGCATTTTAGCTCTCAATTCATCACTGAATATCTCAACAGAGGGTTTTGATAATTTGTAGAGATTTTCATTGATTAAAAGGTCACTAAAAAATATTCTTCCACAGGAGTCAGGTCCAGACCCTAAAAATAAACCAATTTTTTTACCTACAAAAGTCACTGTAATTTCTGCTTTTATAGCAAGATCTTTTTCCTGTCCTGTATTAGCACAAAGACCTGAAGGAATATCTAGAGCAATTACTGGTTTTACGTTGTCATTAATTGCCGAGATACATTCTAAATATTTGCCTTCAATAGGTTTATTAAGACCGATACCAAATAGTGCATCAACGATAATATCAGCATCAAAATTACAATTCTTAGTCCAAGGTGTTATCTCAGCATTCAATGATTTAAGATCAAGGTAAGCTGAAAGTGCATCGCCTTTTAAATTTTCAGGTGACGATAAATAAACAACACTTGCATGAAGTCCTTTTCTTATTATTTGACTGGCTAGAAGATAACCATCACCAGCATTATTGCCTAAGCCACAAAAAATAAGAAATGATTTAGCGCTAGGATATTCTTTGTGAGTTATATCAAAAGAGAACTCTGCAGCTCTTTTCATTAATAAGAAACCACTTATATCTTCTTCAGTCATTGCTAATCTATCTATAGTCGAAACCTCATTAGATTTAAAAATAAATTTTTCAGAAATACTCATAATCACTATTATACTGTTGTTATTAAAACTCTACTGACAAAATGCAAAATCCTATAAAATTAAAAAATAATATTAAAAAATGGTCCAAAGAACTTGGATTCGACGATGTAGGTATTAGTGGTATTGATATCAAAAATGATGAAGAACATCTTAAGAAATGGCTAGAAAAGAAATTCCATGGTTCAATGAATTATATGATGAAACATGGCAATAAGAGATCTAGAGCTGATCTTTTAGTGCCAGGAACAATTAGAGTCATCTCTTTGAAAATGCATTACTATTCTAGAGATAAATGCACTGCTGAAAAATTAATCGATGATAATTCAATAGGCTATATAGCAAATTATGCTTTAGGTAAAGATTATCATAAAACTATCAAGAAAAAACTAAAGGTACTAACTACCAAAATTAAAGACTACTCTGAACTGGAAGGACAAATTTCTTTTGTTGATTCGGCACCTGTACTTGAAAAAGCTTTTGCTAGAAATGCTGGATTAGGTTGGATTGGTAAACATACTAATTTGATTGATAAATCGAATGGATCATGGTTTTTTTTAGCTGAAATATATACCGATCTTGAACTACCAATAGACAACCCTGCAACTAACCATTGTGGTAGTTGTAATCTGTGCATCGATGTATGCCCCACTCAAGCAATTATTGCTCCTTATCAACTTGATGCTAGAAAATGTATTTCATATCTAACTATTGAAAATAAAGAATCAATTCCAGTACAGATGAGAAAGTCAATTGGCAATAGAATTTTTGGCTGTGATGACTGTCAGTCCTTTTGTCCTTGGAATAAGTTTTCAAAAGTAGTCATTAACTCTGACTTCAAACCAAATCCTAATTTGATGCATCAATCGCTTGAAAAATTATTCTTATGGACAGAAAAAGAATGGGATAAAAATACAATTGGAAGCGCTTTAAGGAGATCAGGTTATCATGGTTGGTTAAGAAATATTGCAGTTGCATTGGGTAATTCAAAGACAACACCTAGTATCAAGGGAGTCTTAAAATCAAGACTCAAAGTGGAATCAGAAATGGTTCGCGAACATATAAAGTGGGCAATTGAGCAGCATTAGATCATCTAAGAACTGATGCTGTATTATTGTAAAAATGGGTACCATTTTTAACGCCAGAAAGTTCTTTAAACAACATCTCAAAATGATCATTATTATGAATTGGGTCGATGCTTTCAGCATTCACTACTAACAACGGTGAATCATCATAGTGGAAGAAAAACTTTGCATATGAATCTGCTAGATTCTCTAGATATCTTCGATCTATTAGCCCATCAACTGAAGAAGATCTCATTTTAATCCTAGAAATCAATACATCCACAGGAGCTTGTAGATATATTACTAAATCTGGATTTTGAGGCTTTATATGAAGAGATTCTTTAACTTTTTTGAATAATTCTAACTCTTCTTTTGTTAAATTCATTTCTGAAAAAATAATATCTTTATTGAATAAAAAATCTGCCACAGTAACCGATGAAAAAAGCTCTTCTTGATCTACTAATTCCAGAAGTTTTGATCTTTGAAATAAGAAAGATAATTCAGTAGGGAGTGCATTTGATTTAGGGTCTGAATAAAAATTCTGTAGAAAAGGATTATCTTCTGGCTTTTCTAGTATTAACTTACCATCAACATAATCTGATAATTTTTTAGCTAAGCTTGTTTTACCTGATCCAACAGGTCCTTCTATCGCTATAAATTTTGATTCTAATTTTATCGGTAGAATTTCAGGCATGTTATTTATAGTATCAAAAAATTACTGATCTTTTATAATGCTTTCAAGCTCCCTTCGTCTAGTGGTTAGGACGCTGCCCTCTCAAGGCGGAAACAGGGGTTCAAATCCCCTAGGGAGCACCAATAAACCATTCTAAAAAATAAAGAAACTAGCTGTCTCAGTCAACTACTTATGCTAACAAGCCCTCATTCATGATTCATCAAAAAGACTTGGATTCTGATCTCTAATTTCTTTAGGAATCTCAATTTCAAAATGTTGATAGGCCTTCAAAGAAGCTGTCCTTCCTCGAGGAGTTCTAATTAAAAAGCCTCTTTGAATAAGAAATGGCTCAATAATATCCTCAACAGTTCCTCGCTCTTCTCCTATAGCTGCAGCTATTGCATCAATTCCTACTGGTCCACCGTTGAAGGTTTCTATGATTGCTAATAAAAACTTTCGATCCAATAAATCAAATCCATTTTTATCTACATCCATTAATTGCATGGCATCTAGAGCGACTTTTTTAGTGATCTCTCCGTTTGCTCTAACCTGGGCATAATCTCTTGCTCTTCTGAGTAATCGATTTGCAATTCTAGGTGTACCTCTTGATCTAGAAGCAATTTCTTCAGCGCCTTTCTGATCGATCACAACATCTAAAATGCCAGCTGATCTAATAACAATGCTAGTAAGTTCATTGGGATGATAAAATTCGAGTCTTTGAGAAATACCAAAACGATCTCTTAATGGCGATGTCAGCAGACCTGCTCTGGTTGTTGCACCAATCATGGTGAAAGAAGTTAAATCTAGTCTAATAGATCTTGCAGAAGGTCCTTCCCCTATAACAATATCCAATTGATAATCCTCTAATGCAGGATATAGTATTTCTTCTACTACAGCACTTAAACGATGTATTTCATCAACAAATAAAACATCATTTTCTTCAAGGTTAGTTAAAATAGCAGCTAGGTCTCCTGGCTTTTCAATTGCAGGTCCTGAGGTATGCTTAAGATTAACCCCAAGTTCATTAGATACAACATGAGCTAATGTAGTTTTCCCCAGACCTGGTGGCCCAAATATTAATAGATGATCTAAGGATTCTTTTCGTTTTTTTGCAGCTTCAATAAAAATACTGAGTTGCTCTTTAACGGGTTCTTGACCTACGTATTCAGATAACGTTTTAGGTCTTAGCATACTATCTACAGATTCTTCCCCTTCTTGTGCTTCACTTGAGGTAATATTTTCTATTTCATCCATCAGTTATCACTTATTTAAAGATCGCAATGCCTGCTTTAAAAGATTCTCAACTGTGAGATCATCTTTGTCTATTTTGTCTAATATTTTCTTAGCTTCTGTACTTTTATAACCAAGATTAGTCAGGGCATTATGTGCCTCTCTTACTGTATTTGAGATTAGAGACTCCTTACCACTAATTTGTAAAGAATCAGAAATTTCACTAACTTTATCTTTCATTTCAACCACTAGTCTTTCTGCAGTCTTTTTGCCAATACCTGGAAGATGAATTAATGTATCTATGTCTTCTGTCATTACTGACTTAATGAAATCATTGGTATTAATACCTGATAAAATTGTTAGAGCTAATTTGGGTCCTACCCCGCTTATCTTTATGAGTGCTCTAAATAAGTTTCTTTCATCTTCTGTAGCAAAACCATATAGTGTATGTTGATCTTCTCTAACAATTAGATGGGTAAGAATAGAGGTTGGCTCATTAATTGCAGGAACTTTGAAGCTAGTAGATAGTGGAATATTAACTTCATAGCCAATTCCATTCACTTCAATAAGAACCATATTAGGTTTTTTATTTTTTACAAAGCCAGTTAAAGAACCAATCATTATTTATTATCTTTCAACATTTGATTTACTGAATAACTATGAGCATGACAGATTGCTATTGCAAGTGCATCAGATTCATCCAGTTTTAACTCCTTATTCTTAATGCCTAAAATGATTTTGACCATTTGCTGTACTTGTTCTTTTTCCGCTGCGCCTGTTCCAACAACGGCCTGCTTAACTTCTCTTGCTGCATATTCAAAAACAGATACATTTATTTTAAAAGTTCCACAAATAGCAGCTGCTTTAGCTTGTCCTAATTTTAGTGCGCTATCAGCATTTTTATGCATGAATACATTCTCAATTGAAATAACATTGGGCTGGTGATGAATCACTAATTTTTCAATCTCTTGATAAATAATCCTGAGTCTTTCAGGTATATTCTTGCTTTTTGTCGAAATAATCCCACTATCGATGTATTTAGAATGATTACCATTTGACTCTATTACTCCATATCCAGTAACCCTGGAACCAGGATCAATTCCAAAAATTTTCACTTAATGATACCTAAGATATTCAATTTAATTGCTCGATAATATCATCAGAGATTTCGGCATTTGAATGAACAGCTTGAACATCATCGAGGTCTTCTAACATATCCAACAATTTAATCATTGATTGAGCATGCTTGAAATCTATTTCTACATCTGTTGATGCTCTCATTGTAACTTCAGCATGATCAATATTGATATTCTCTTTAGTAAGAACATTTTTTATATCTACAAAATCATTGGGCAATGTCATTATTTCTATAGAGCCATCATTCATAACTTCAATATCTTCTGCACCCAGCTCAATCGCAATTTCAACGATTCTTTCCTCATCTTCGAATCCAGATATAGTAATCAAACCTGTTTGCTTAAAAAGATAAGATACAGAACCTTCAGCACCAAGATTTCCACCAAATTTTGTTAATGCATGTCTAACTTCGGCAACAGTTCTATTTCTATTATCAGTCATACTTTCAATAAGGATTGCAACCCCTCCTGGTCCATAACCTTCATAAGTGACTTCCTCTAAATCAAAACCATCTCCTTCACCTGATCCTTTACTAATGGCTCTTTCAATATTATCTTTTGGCATGCTTTGAGATTTTGCTTTGTCCACAGCTGTTCTTAAACGTGGGTTAGAATCCAGATCACTTCCGCCAATTCTAGCAGCTACAGTTACTTCACGAATTAGTTTCGTAAATAACTTTCCTCTTGCTTTATCTTGGCGTCCTTTTCTGTGCTGAATATTAGCCCATTTACTGTGTCCTGCCATAACTGATACATATTTTTAAATAATTAATTTAACAATTATATGATAAATCTATAATGTTAAATATTTAATTTGTCATAATATTACTGATAGTGAAAATGAAAAAAATAATATTAATAGCTCTGATACTTCATTCAAAATTGGTATTCTCTGATGCCCTCTTTGATTCGTTACTTACAAACCTAAACACACCATTAACTCAAATTAGCTTTATTCAAAAAAGTACCAGTAGTACGGACAATGTTGCTATTAATTACTATGAAAAAGGTAATGGCCCAAAGGTATTGGTTTTCATTCATGGCTATAGTTGCAATAGTAATTACTGGTGGGCTCAATTGGAACATTTTTCTAAAACTTTTAAGGTAATCTCAGTAGATCTAGGTGGTCATGGTTTATCTGGCCAGAATAGGACAGACTATAATATGAGTCAATTTGGTCAAGATGTAGTAGCTGTAATGGATCATGCCAATATAAATGAAGCAATATTGATCGGTCATTCAATGGGTGGGCCTGTTGCGGTTGAAGCTGCAGTAATACTTAAAGACAGAGTGAGAGCAATTATAGGCATAGATACACTTCATGATATTGCTAAAGAACCAGCAAGCACTTTTGTTAAATTAATGGTTGGAACAATGTTTCGTTTTTCTCAAGAGTCAGCAACAGAAAAAGCTACAGCTGGGTTCTTCATTGAAAGTACAAATAAAGACTTGAGTAATTGGATCAAAGCAGGTTCAAGAAATGCTCCTGTAGAAGCGTCTAGAGGCTCGCTTAAATCTCTACTAGGTATGGATTATCCAGAACAATTAAGCAAAATAAATATTCCAATTAAAATATTGAATTCCCTTTATTTCAGAGAAACAAAAGTGGAGAGTAACCTAAAACAGTACGAAAATTTAACTATTGAATTTAAAGAGAATGTTGGGCATTTCATTATGATGGAACAGCCTACTTCATTTAATCTCTGGTTGGAGGATACGTTAAAAGTATTGAATTATTAGTTTAAGCTTTTAATGTAATCAATACAGGTTGAGCTATCGACAACTTCTCCATAACGTCTTGATATATCTCTTAGGTTATCTTGATGTGGTCTATCCTCAACATCTCCAACACAATCCTCGGGTACAAAAACTCTAAAACCATGCGAGAAGGCATCGATGACGGTAGCTCTAATACATCCACTCGTAACACACCCTGTAATAATGACTGTATCTACACCTTCCTTATGAAGAAAGGTAGTAAGAGGTGTTAAAAAAAACATAGAAGGAGCATTTTTGCAAAAATTAAAATCATAATCCGGATCATAAATTCTTGAATCCATTGCTGTGCATGGATGCCCATGATAAAACTCTTCTCGTACAGCCTTTACTTTCCATAATGGCATGTCCTTGAGGCTATCATAAGCAGTGTAGCAAGAAGCAACTGGTATATTACTAGTTCTTGCTATTTCAAGTAATGTAGACGTTTTATTGGTTGCTTTTTCAACCATTGGCATATCGCCATTTGGAAATTCAGGATCAGTAAAGGCCAATTGAAGATCAACTACTAAAATTGCCGGTTTTTTACCAAATTCTATAGTTTCCGACGAATAACCTTTATTTTCATACTCTTTTGTCATAATTAATACCCAAATAATCTAATCTGCATAGTTTACCCCTAGAAAGGCTAAAAACATATAGTTATTAGGATTGTTGATTATAGTAATTATGAGAATAATAAGTATTGTTATATATTGATATATTATTAATATATTGATTTAAGATTGTTCCTTATCTATATGATTATTATATTAATATTGTATATATTTTAAAGTTATATTAAAGGGATATATTGATTATTTTTTAGTTAATATTTGTTAGTAACTCACTTAACCAGTGATTATTATTTATTCACTTGTCTTAATGGATAAATAGCTATTTATGGACAGTTAATCTAAAAATTAATGCAAATATACAAATATTTAGCAAATTTTACTTAGGTTTTTGAGTAATAATATATACATTATTAAAAATAAAGCCTCATAGGAGAATAATAAAATCAACTACCCTTCCTCGTAGATACTGTTTTATAAGGTATAAAGAGTATTTAGTGGTAAAAAGTATGATTTTTTTTACAAGCAACACATTAAATCATATATTTTATTATAAGATATTGATATATATGATTATTTTTCAATATTAATAGATAATAAGTCAACTATTTTTTCCATTTTCATACCTCGAGAGCCTTTTACTAAAATTACTGATGGTTTTTTTAGTAAATTAAGTGTTCTTTCAATAGGAAACTCCTCAGTTTTATCAAAATAATAGATAGAGTCATTTTTTTGACTTAAATTAAACTCCTCCAGTGCCTTTTTGAAGTTATCACCCTTAATAAAAATTGATTCTAGATCTTTGATTAAAGAAATCTTTTCAAGCAATCTTAAATGCTCTTTTGTAGCATCAATACCCAACTCCAACATATCTCCCAAAATAATTACCTTATTCTTAGGATAAAATTTATTAGATATTAATTCATTAATAGCAGCATGCATTGAAGCTGGGTTTGCATTATATGTATCATCTACAAATATATGCCTCCCTATCCTTTTAATAAAAAACCTATTGGATAATGTTCTTTGAATGGTTGATAATTTATTTAAAATTACTTCTAATTCAATGCCTATCTTTTTTGCAATCAAAAATGAAATAAGAGCATTTTTTTCATTATGTTTAGCTCCAAGGTTAATTCTATCAATGGTGTAAATTTCATCTTCCTTATTGTGAAAGCTTAAATTATATTTACCAACATCATTAATTGGGTCTGATGATGATTTCCAAAACTCCATTGATTGATTTTGATAAATAGAAACTGAAGAAGTATCTCCGCTCCACTTGTTCAATGGTTTACTAATATCCTTAAATCCAACACCATCCAATATTAATCCATCTTTCTTCAATCCATCAAAGAGTCTGGTTTTAGTTTTTATAATATTTTCAATGCTGCCAAACACACCCACATGGCTGTTATTAATATTTGTAATTGCAATAATATCAAATTCCAAATACTCACTGATTAAATCAAAATCTCCCAAATTACGAGCACCACATTCTAGTATTAAGTACTTTGTTTCTTGCCTTAGTTTTAAAACAGTAAAAGGTATTCCAAATTCATTATTTTCATTCTTATGAGTTACAACTGCATTTTGATTCGTACACAGATGGGCCAACATTTCTTTAACTGTAGTCTTACCGTTGCTACCGGTTATAGCAACAGTTATAGGTTTAATTTGCTGTTGCTGGTACTGTGCTAGCTTTAATAATGCTATATAGCCACTATCAACTTTTATTGTATTAATATGGTCTGCATTATTATCGCTAATAACAGCTACAGCACCTTTATTTATTGCTTCTTGACAAAAATCATTCCCATTGTACTTACTACCCTTTAAAGCAAGAAAAACGCTACCTTCAGTGGCTTTTCTTGAGTCAACAACTATGGAAGTGAATTTTTCATTCTGACAAGATAAAGTACCTGCAACAACATCATTTAGACTTTTTAAATTATCAATATTTATCAATCGAAACAATATAATTCCTTTTTTTAATTATTTGGTGCCCCGAAGAGGATTCGAACCTCTGACCCCCGGATTAGGAATCCGATGCTCTATCCTGCTGAGCTACCGGGGCATTAAAAAAATTATAACATTATCATCATTCTGTATTTTTGCTATTGTTCATTTATGAGTAAAAAAATACATCAACATTTATTGAATGTTAGCAAAGAACATTGTCCATCTTTAGAAAAAATTATTAAACAAAATGGAATTATAAATATTACTGTCCCTAAGAATTTAGAAATATTTGATTGCTTAGCTCAAACTGTTGTGGAACAACAAGTATCTTATAAAGCAGCACAAGCTATCTGGAAGAATATAAAAGATGCAACACATCAAGCGAACATAAATTTAATAGACTATTTTGATGACTCAAATATTAACAAAATTAAAAATAATGGATTATCAAAAAATAAAATAAAAGCTATTTTAGGTGCAAAAAAAGCAATTCAAAACGGTGATATTTCATACAGCATAATCTCTAATATGGATTATCCTGAGTATAAAAAAACAATCACACAACTGTGGGGATTTGGAGATTGGTCTGCTGAGATGATTGCCATTTTTTATTT
Source organism: Gammaproteobacteria bacterium (assembly GCA_018672815.1). Next base: position 24,347 of record JABHDX010000118.1, read on the forward strand.
AGGCAAGACTGACATATGGTCTGAGAAAGACTTGATCTTAAATCGAGGAATACATGAACTGTGTAAAAATTCTAAATTAGACCCAGATACTCTTTTGACATTGGTAAACCCTTACCAATCATATCTAGCCATGCACATCTGGAAAAATAAAGACTAGATTCATCACTATTGAAATAATGTTTCAGGATTTTTCATGGTCTTTATTTCAATCACATTTTGACTAGGATCCTCAATAAAGAATGTCTCTTGTTCTCTAGAATCGTTAATAAACCTTATATATGGATCTTCAAAAAAAGAAATACCTTTGTAACTAGATATTTTATCTTTTAAATGTTTGAAGTCGTCTTTTGATAAATGAATACCAAAGTGAGGTACACATACTTTTCCCATATCAACGCTATGTCTTTCTCTAAAAGTTTTAGCCTGGGAAAAATGTAATGTTAATTCATTGTCCCAAAAATCTATATCTTGCCACTTACCTTCTTCAGAATCTCCTAATGTGCAACCCAAAATATCACAATAAAATGATATAGCTTCATTTAGGTCCAACACTGGTAGAGCAAGATGAAACCTACTACTGGATTTAATTTTTTTACTCATTTATTTGATTTTTAGATTCGATCATAGCAGTCTAAAAGCTATACTCGAAAGTATAATTAATTATATAGATATATTGATTAAAACATGACTGACCAGTTAAAACTTTTTCCTCACTGTATGCCTTATAATACTGGCTATTACTCTGCTGATAATCATGAGATTTATTACGAAGAAAGCGGAAATCCCTCTGGCAAACCAGCATTATTTCTTCACGGGGGACCAGGGGGTGGAGGTGATATTAATGTAAGAAGATTTTTTGATCCAAAAATATATCGTATTATTACATTTGATCAAAGGGGTTGTGGTAGAAGCAAACCTAACGGACTACTAATCAATAATACAACCTGGGATCTGATCTCTGATATAGAAGCATTAAGATTAATGTTTGATATCGATAAATGGTTAGTCTTTGGAGGGTCATGGGGAAGTACACTTGCATTGGCTTATTCTCAAACCCACCCAAGTTCAGTGAGTGAAATGATATTAAGAGGAATTTTTTTACTGAGAAAAAAAGAACTCAAATGGTTTTATCAAGAAGGAGCCAGTAATATTTTTCCAGAAGCTTGGCAGAATTATATTGAACTAATAGAGCCATCAAATCGTCATGATTTAATGCAGGCTTATTATGATATTTTTCAAAGTGATAATGAAAACTTAAAATTAAAAGCTGCTATAGCTTGGTCAAAATGGGAAGGAACTACATGCAGCCTTTCTTATGATGAATCCAGAGTCGATCAATTCTCAGACCCTCATTTTGCTCTTGCTTTTGCATTGATTGAAAACCATTACTTTATAAATCAAGGTTTTTTTGAAACGGAAGATCAACTAATCAATGGTATCTCAAAAATTCGTTCCATACCGACAGTTATAGTACAAGGAAGATATGACATGGTATGCCCAATGGAAACTGCTTGGGAGGTCTCCAGGAATTGGCTTGAAGCATCACTTGTTATTGCACCATTTTCTGGACACACTGCTTTTGAAAAAGAAATAACCCATGAACTAATTAAAGCTACGAATGAATTTGGTAAGAATTAAACTTTTGAAAAGATGAGAGAAGCATTTGTGCCTCCAAAACCAAAGCTATTAGACATTACTGTGTTAAGTCCTACTTGTTCTTCTAATACTTGAACAATTGGAATTCCTTCAGCTGCAGGATCAAGGTTTTCCACATTAGCGGAAGCAGCTATAAAATCAGACTCGAGCATTAAAAGAGAGTAAATTGCCTCATGAACTCCTGCTACGCCTAGTGAATGTCCTGTTAATGATTTAGTAGAGCTAATTTTTGGTATATTATCACCAAAAACTTCTTTAATGGCTTCCAATTCTTTCATGTCACCAACTGGAGTACTTGTTCCATGAACATTAATGTAATCAATTGTTTTAGAGTTCTCCATTGCTTGTTGCATACACCTTACTGCGCCTTCACCTGAAGGTTGCACCATATCTGATCCATCTGAAGTAGCTCCATATCCTACTAATTCTCCATAAATTTTTGCTCCTCTAGAGATTGCATGTTCATACTCTTCCATTACTACTACACCACCGCCGCCAGATATCACAAAACCATCTCTATTAACATCAAATGCTCTAGAAGCTTTATGTGGTGTTTCATTGTAGTTTGTTGAAAGAGCTCTCATGCCATCAAAAAATGAAGCAAGCACCCAGTGGACCTCATCACCTGCTCCAGCAAATACTACATCTTGTTTTCCAAACTGAATAAGTTCAGCAGCATTGCCAATGCAATGTGCACTGGTGGCACAAGCTGAACTGATGGAATAATTGATTCCCTTAATCTTGAAAGCAGTGCCTAAGACACCTGAATTCCCACTAGCCATAGAACGAGTGACTAGAAATGGGCTAACTTTACCTTTTTCTCTAAGAGCGTCAGCTCCATAAACTACAGTTTCAGGTGATCCTCCACCATTGCCCATAATCAGACCAGTTCTTGTGTCGCTTACCTCTTCTTCTGTCAAGCCAGAATCTTCAATGGCTTCTTTCATTGCTAAATAATTAAAACCAATACCATCGCTCATAAAGCGCTTTAATTTTCTATCAATGCATTCGTCTAAATTTACATTAATAGACCCTGCGACATGACTCTTTAACCCTTGATCTACAAATTGTTGTCTATGAGTAATACCTGACTTTCCAGTTTGTAAAGATTCTCTGACTTCTTCTCTATCAGTACCGATAGAACTAAGGATACCCAAGCCTGTAACAACAACTCTTTTCATGAATTTGCCTCTAACAAATCTTGAAATAGACCAACTCTTAAATCCTCTCCCGAGTAGATAATTTTATCATCAGCTTTAAGGGTAGCATCAGCTATTCCCATGACTAATCTAGAGTTAATAACTCTCTTCATATGTAAATGATAAGTAATTAGTTTAGTACTAGGCGTAACCTGCCCTGTGAACTTTATTTTTCCACCACCTAAAGCTCTACCTCGTCCTTCTCCTCCAATCCAGCCTAAGAAAAAACCTATTAATTGCCACATTGCATCAATACCAAGTGAACCCGGCATCACAGGATCAGAAAAGAAATGGCAATCAAAAAACCAAGCGTCTTTTTTAATATCCAGTTCAGCGATAATTTCGCCTTTTCCATAATCGCCACCCTCGTCACTAATATGAGTAATTCGATCAATCATCAACATTGGTGGAAGCGGGAGTCTTGCATTATTAGGTCCAAACAATTTTTCTTTAGCACAATCAAGAAGATCTTGAAGGTTGTATTTATTTTTTCTTTTCATAATTTATATTTTAACAGAACCCCTTATAGGTAATTAATTTCTTTAACTTCCATACTGCAACTGCAATGTTTTAACTTTGCCAAACCAGGGAACACTTACAATAAAGATTTTATTCAATTCATTCACAGTTTTTTGATCTATTTTCTTGCTGCCCTGGAGCTCAACAATAAGCCGTAGTAATATGTCTGGATGAGTCACAACTAGAACTATTTTACCTTTATGCTGGCTCATAATACTACTAATTAAATCTTCTATATTTTGAGAATCAGTAATATTTATAGGCATACTTAAGCTTTTTGATAATGGTTCAGCAGTTTCCTGTGTTGCTCTTAAAGGAGTTGCATAAATGGCATCAAGACCAGCGATAACATCAATAGACTGAAGCATTCTTTGGAGGTCATCTGCTCTTCTAATACCTTCTTTGTTAAGGCCAGAGTTAGATTGTAAATCAGAATTAATCTGAGTATGTGTTGTCAATACAATAGTAGTTGTAGCCTGTGATTCAAAGAACCACGAAAGCAATGTTGCAAAACCAATAAAAATAAAAGCAAAAATAATTCGCCTTAATTGTCGCTTCTTTCTTTTAGCTTTGTATTCATCTATGCGATCAATCATCTGAATCCTTGTCATTTATAACGGTGTATTCTGCATCAATTATTGTGTCATTTGAATTTGAATTAGATTTATTTTTATTTTTTGGATTAAATGTATTTTTCTTTTTATAGAAAAAGCTTCTGATATAAAAAATAATAATAATCAGTAAAATTACGCCAGCAAAAGCAATAAAAACAAAGCCTCCCAATATAATTGCGAGAACAAAGATGCCTAAGCCAAAAACAATACTTACAGCCCTTATAATTAATTCCAATGGCAACATTTAATCAAATAACCTCATTACAACGCATAGTCTACTCTTAAAGATGCTATTAAACTCTATATCAGCTATGTAGGCAAATCCAGATTCACTTAATTTTCTATAAATACATAAAAATCATAAATATTTTATTGAATGTTCTCTTTTTGTTCTCTATTATCTATTTTAATGTAAGTAATTATTAATGGAAGAAGAATTATGTTAACGCCAAGTGAGAAAAAGACCTTTAAATTTATTCAGCAATACTTCATGGAGAAAGGCTATGCTCCAACCTTAAGAGAAATAGCGCAAGGTATTGGAATTAATTCAAGAGGAGTTGTGCATCGGTATTTAAAATCATTGGAATCTTCTAACTTAATTAACATCTTGCCAAATAGGAAACGCGGTATTCATTTAAACCCAGAGGCTAGTGAGAATATTCCACTAGTGCCAACTATCCCTCTTTTAGGTCGAATTGCTGCAGGTCAGCCCATTGAAGCTATTGAGGGTCGGGATGAAATTAATTTAGCTGATTTCATCATGAATGCAGATAGATTTGCTTTACAAGTCACAGGAGATTCAATGATGGAAGCAGGTATTCTTGATGGTGACACTGTCATAATAAAACATCAAAATATTGCCAATAATGGAGATATTATAGTTGCATTAATAGATGGTCTCGAGGCAACACTGAAACGACTTAAAAAACTACCAGACGGAATGGTTCTTTTAGTGCCTGAAAATCAGTTTATGGAAACCATTGCCTACGAACCAGAACGTGTTCAAATACAAGGAGTAGTTGTTGGACAACTCAGAAGTTACCAGTGATCGCTTGCCTTGGCCTAGAATAATTGCATTAGTTGACATGAATTCATTCTTTGCATCCATTGAGCAAATGGATCAACCAGAGTTATTTGGACGACCTGTTGCGGTTACTAATGGTATTCAAGGTACCTGTATTATCACTTGCTCCTATGAAGCTAGATATTGGGGAATTAAAACTGGTATGCGTCTTAAAGAAGCACGCAAACTTTGTCCAGATTTAATTCAAAGGCCCTCCAGGCCAAAACGCTATGCTGAAATCTCTATAAAAATTATGCAAGGTTTAAATAAATTAACTCCTGATATAGAAGTCTATTCAGTTGATGAAGCATTTCTTGATATGACTCATTGTCAAAAAATTATAAGATCGCCTGAGAAACTGGCTGAAGAAATAAAAGAATTAGTTTTCAAGCTATCAGGTCTACCCTGCTCCATTGGAATCAGTGGCGATAAAACAACTGCAAAATATGCTGCTAAACAAAATAAGCCTAATGGTATAACTATAGTGCATCCAAGCAAATCAGAAAGGATTCTCCATGATGTCCCTGTTACTGAGTTGTGCGGTATTGCAAAAGGTATTGGTGGCTTCTTACAATCTTATGGAGTCTATACTTGTGGTGATATGAAAAATATTCCTATTAGTCTATTGGGTAAACATTTTGGTCATCCAGGGAGACGGATCTGGCTTATGGCTCAAGGAAAAGATCCTGAAAAAATACATACTGATATTGCTGAACCTAAATCCATTGGACATGGCAAAGTAATGCCACCTAATACAAAAGATATCCGAATCATCAAAACATATTTACAACATATGAGTGAAAAAGTTGGATCTCGACTTAGAAAACATAACCTAAAAGCATCTAAATTCTATATAGGTTTTCGCTCTAAACATCGTTGGCTTAGTCAAAAAATGTATAGCCAATACCCAACTGATGACGGAATATGCATTATGAGATTAGGTCAATTATTGATTCATCAGCAATGGAATGGCGAAGGAATTAGTCAAATTCAAGTAACAGCAATAAAACCAAATAAAACTGATCAACAAATTAATTTCTTTGAAAACCAAGAAAAAAAGAATCACTCCAATAAGAAAAATAAGGTCCTAGATTGCATCAATGAACGATATGGAGATTTAACAATAGCTCCCAGCAACTTAATCCATCGATCAAGTATGCCTGATGTCATTGCACCTGCTTGGAAACCAAATGGTCATAGGAGAACGATATAATGTGTGGAGGGGCATCTTACCATCACAATGGAGACCATATGAGAGTTTACTTTCCTAATCCAAAAGCAAAACTTCCAGTGATAGCAAAAGACAATCAAACAAAATTAGTTCTTTGGGGAAGAAGAAAAGGACAATCAGGGAAATTACCCTTGGGTGGATGGGCAAGATTAGACTCAATTCATTCGGGCGTTTGGGATAGGTGGTTTCCTAAACCAGTTAAGATACCGGTACTTAGTTTTATGGAAAAAGATCATGAAGGAAAAAGTCACTGGTTTGATTTGATAAAAGGACAATGGATACAAGGATTAATAGCTATGGAAAATCAAGAACAAAGATTATATGTGGTCACCATTGAACCCGAACTAGAATTTAGTATTCACGATCGATGGCCAAGAGTAATGAGTGGATAGAGTTAATATCTTTGTTAACAATTAAAATCTTGTTTAAGATGGCCTCATGAAAAGATTCCTCATAGTTAGTCTAACTTTTGTATTTACTGTATTTACCTTTATTGTTATTGGAGCATTATTATTTGGTCCTAAGTATGTTGACAGTAAGATAAATCAAACATCTATACACGCTCCTTTTGAGGTATCGGATAAGGCAAAAAAATTACATAAGGATTTACTAATTGGTGATTGGCATGCTGATAGCACGTTATGGAATCGTGATTTATCTAATCGCTATGATTATGGGCATGTTGATATTCCACGATTACAAAAAGGTAATGTAGCACTCCAAATGTTTACCTCAGTCTCTAAATCACCGAGAGGACAAAACTATAATAAAAATGAGACTTCGGCGAATGATAACATCACATCATTGGTTATTTTACAACGATGGCCTATAAAAACTTGGAACAGCCTAGCTGAGAGAGTTATTTATCAGGCAAGAAAAATTCGTACTCTTGAAAAAGAAGATAGTCAAAATTTTATGTTAATTTTATCTCAATCAGATCTTGATGAATTTTTGCAAAAAAGAAAGTCCAACTCAGATTTAATTGGTGGACTTCTTGGTACAGAAGGATCTCATGCTCTAGATGGTGAATTAAAGAATATTGAACGACTGTTCAACGAAGGCTTTCGAATGATGAGCCTTCAGCACTTCTTTGACAATAAACTAGGTGGATCATTGCATGGAATATCAGGCAATGGATTAACACAGTTTGGCCAAGAAGCCATTCAGGAAATGCTTCGTCTTGGAATTATGATTGATGTATCGCATTCTTCTGAAAATGTCGTAAATGATGTCCTTAATCTAAGCGATCAACCAATTTTAGTGAGTCATACAGGATTTAATGGTCATTGCCCCTCTTCTAGAAATATTAGTGACTCACTAATGAAAGAAATCGCAAAAAAAGACGGATTAGTTGCAGTAGGGTTTTGGCATGCAGCTGTTTGTAATAATACTCCTCAATCTGTGGCTGAAGCGATTCAATATGGAATAGAATTAATAGGAGCCAAACATGTAGCCCTTGGCTCTGACTTCGATGGAGCAGTCCGTCCAGGCTTTGATACCTCAGAGCTTGTTGCTATTACCCATGAGTTACTGGAAGCTGGTGTAAAAGAATCTGAGATTCGCTTGGTTATGGGAGAAAATATGTTGAATTTCCTAAAGAAGAATCTAGCTGATTAAGAACACTATTTAAGTGATTGTTTGTCCTTTTAGGTATACCTTTTCTAGAAAGATGTTAGAAAAGATGCTGCATTACCACCAGATACTTCAGCCTTTCTAGCTGCTATTAGATAGTCAACTCCTTCTGGCGATAATTCATCATGATTACCGTAGATTCTTGTTACTCGGTTTTTATGAAATATTTTTACTTGTGAATGAAAAGGAATAACCGTTTCAGGATTATTGCCAAAAAGTTCTCGATGCTTTTCAGGTAATCGGTACCAAGGTACTGTCATATTATGATGATGAGCATTATGGAAACCAAAGTTCAAAGTTAACCAGTTAATGGCTTCAATGCTAAAAGAATGAGGATTACTGTATGTATGTATCTGTTCCCATTCATAGTCACCCTGTCTTGCTGGTTTGTCATTACTAAAAAGAGTTAGATTGTAGGGGTAATCATGTTGAATTGAATCCATGAATCGCAGAACAGTCAAGAGTAAGATATAAGAGAAAGTATACAAAAGAGCAACTTTTGGAAAATAGATGATTAACGCTAAGAACATAGTGAATCTTATAACAATAACTGCAGTATTTCTAAAACGTTGATTTCTTCGTTCAGGAATAATAAAAGAAGAAAACATCATAATAAAATGCATGATAAATTCATGAGCAGGTATATAAAACCATTCAAATATTTTGGTTAATAAATATTTTTTTGGATTGCTTTCAAAAAAGGCTTCATAATCGAACCAGACAACATCATCAACATCAACGTGATGTCTAAAATGCTTATGCTGAATATCTTTATACGTTCCATAGGAAGAACCACAAATCCAGCTAAAAATTTCACCAAAATAATTATTAAATCTAATTCTTTTAAACACTAAATTATGAGCACACTCATGAATTAAGTAAGCGGCAATAATCATGGAATGCCCTAAAAGAAGAGCAGAGAGGATATTTATAATAATGCTTGAATCAAATAAGCCTAAAAAACCTATAATATAACCAACAATTGAATAAAGAATTGCTCCTCCGTTATAGATCATTCCTTGAGATTCTTTAAATAAGTTTTCCATAATTAAAGATTAGCAAATCTATAATGATTCACAATAATTGACACCCTATTAATTCCGTCTACTGTTTTCTCTTCTCCAATCTTCTGGATCTAGAAAATTACCACTCCAGATTCCTACCCTATTAGTCATTGCTTCAACCATCTCATTTTCATATCGTCGTGAATATTTTAAATAAGCAATAGCCATACCTGACTTAACCATTTCTGATTGAAGATCCAATCCATTGGCGTAACAGATACTGAGAGTTCGATCGTATTTATCTCTTCCCTCATCTGTACAGCGAACTTCGTTACCATCGATGAGTTCTCTGAGTTTTTTTGTAGCTTTTTTACCGCACGCCCAAATTTTGCCATTAGGTTTTTGACAATATTGAGTTTGACCATAGAAATGACTTTCAGGTGCATCAATACCACTAAATCTAATCTTCGTTCCATTAATAGTAATGGTATCGCCATCAATCACTTTTGCTTTTCCAACTAGATCTATTTTAGGGGCTTGATCATCTCGATTGTGATATTTGTCATCCAGAGTTGTATCGCCATAGCCGTATATAGAGTCATTGCCTCCCATAGGAACTGATCCTGACTGAATAGGTGATGGTCCATCATCTCGTTCACGTTCGCCCTCACCTCCATTTTGACTATAAGAGATAGTTGGAAAGATTAAAAAAGAGATAATTGTGAAAAGAATTTTATTTCTATTGAATTTTAACATATTTAATAAGCCCTCTTAGTAAGTGTTCTAGCTATAGATCGAGAAATACTTTGCGGTATAATTTTTGCTAAAATTGCAAAAAATTTATTCAATCTGCCATTAATTAATATCATTTTACCATTCATTACAGCATCAAGCCCCTGCCTAGCTACTGTTTTTGAATCCATCCATAACCATTTGGGTGCTTTAGCTACTTCATCCATTCCTGCTGCAATATGAAATTCTGTTCTTGTTAGACCAGGACATACAGCCGAACAATGAATTCCTTTATCCAGATATTGCAGATGTATACTCTCTGAAAATTTGATCTGAAAAATCTTTACTGGACTGTATAATCCTGCCATATCTGGTGATGGAATAAAAGGAGCTAGTGATGCTAAATTGATAATTCTTCCATAACCATTATTGACCATACTGGGTAAAAATAAGTAAGTCAGTTCTACTATAGTATTCACCATAACTTGAAGAAAGTTTTGGTGTCTTTCCCATTCCATTTCTTCAAACTTTCCTGTGTTACCGTATCCTGCATTATTGACTAATGCATCAATATGGATTTCGTTATCTACGCAATATTGATGAATATATTTAGGAGCTTCAGGTTTAGAAAGATCCATAGAAATTAGGTCAATCCTAGCATCAGAATTCTTGAGGAGTTTCACCTTTAGATCTTCCAATCTATTCATCCTTCGAGCTGTAATCACAAGATTAAATCCAGCTTCTAAGAATACTTGTGCAAATGCCTCTCCTATTCCAGATGATGCACCTGTAATTAAAACCGTTTTTCTAGTCTGCTCTGACACTTTTTATACCCTAATAATGTTATACCCCAAAAGTGCTAAAAGAACACCAATTATCACCTGTGAGGCAATATATAAAACTAGTTTCAACAGTTCTCCATTCTGGATAAATAATTGGGCTTCAAAAGCAAATGCGGAGAATGTTGTATAACCCCCTAACACACCAATCGCAATGAACATATAAAAACTTGTAGGTTCAGATATTTTATTTGAAAAATATCCTGCAAAAAGACCAATAAATAAACAACCAATAATATTTACAAAGAAAGTTCCTAAAGGAATAGCAGATAAAGGCACAGCTTTCTCAATTAATGCAGTTGAAAGGAAACGGAGTATTGTTCCAAAAAAACCACCAATACCAACCCATATGCTTAATTTTAATATTTCCATTCTTATCTCAATAATTATTTAAATTTATCGAATCACACACTAGCATTATAAAACTATGAAATTTCATCTAAAAGTGATTTCGGATCATTCAACTTTTTCTTGGATGACTTTCTATCGTATTTAGTTTTATTTTTATGCGTCTTAGTCACACCATGCTTAGGTGTTTTTTTTCTAAATTTTGTTTTTTTCTCATCCATGACCTTAAACTTATTCCATTGAATCTATCCATTCTCTAATCAGAGCTATACCTTCTTGATGTGCTATTGATCTTCCAGATTCAGGCATCATGATATCCGGCTCATTTGAGATCATTCTATAGAGAAGTATAGATTGATCTGAAAAACCTGGAACGATTGAATATTTATTGGTACCAGCTCCTCTGCCAGCTGCTACTGGTGGCTTATTAATACCAATACTTTTTCTATTATTCTCAAGCAAATTAAGATAGAGCCCTGTGGTATTTGCCGAGCCATTCTTTGAATGACAATGGCCGCAATTAATATCAAGATAAGCTCTAGCTCTATCATTTAGTGGCTCTTCCGAGTCTGAATAATTAGAAATTGATTGAGGAATTTCAATATTTTCAGAGATTAGGTTCATTGCTCTCCACTTCACTAACTGATTCATAGGACCTTCAGAATAATGATGTATTTTATTAAGATTCCTTGGTTTAGGTCCTATAGGAACTAAAGAATTATTCTTTAAATGACACTCTTTGCATTGATTCTTATTGGGTACACGATAACGAAGATTAGTAAGGTTATTGGATGGATCCAAATATTGAGTTAAGACAGTCTTACCAGCTATATTTAAGTATGCTTCTTCTTGTTCTTTATCCCAGACATAAGTGATTGCTTCCCAGCCATTTTTTTTATGCAACAGTAATCGTGTTTCAATTAAATTAATACGATCAGAATTTATTGCTTCATATGAGAATGTTTTTATAAGAACTGAGCCTATAGGAAAATTAAATACTTCATTTTCTTCATACGCTGCTCTCATAGTTTGAGGAATATAAACAAATCGAGTCTTATCTGCATAATCTGTAAATAGAGGAGATATTAAACTATATGGAAGTACACCAGTATTAGGTAATTGCCTCTGGGGATTACTGAAAAAACCAAAATCAGAGAGCTTTTCTGGGTGTGTATCCGATAGTATCATCTCTTCATTGACCATTGAAAAGACATTCAATGTAAAAATTAAAAAAGCTATAGAAATGGTAGCAACAAACTTTTTAGTCATTATATCCTGATGGCAAATCAATAATAACAGTATTTAAAGGTTCAATAGTACCCTTAAAGTCGAGAGAATCTCTATTAACTGGATTTGGTAATGAGAGCATATATTGAATAGGTTTAATCGACATAAAAGATGAATCATAGTTATCTTTCAGTATCAATTTATCTTGTTCAGGCTGGCCAAAAATCATTTGTGATAAGGGAAGTACGCCATCCCAAAATATATCTGGCATATCCTCTTTAGCTAAATGCTTTACTACTGATGCAATTTCTTTATCCATATCAGGATTGTATCCAGAATTACTCAATCTATTATTATGTATCTGTATCGCCCTAGGGTGAGGATAGTAATCAGTTTCATCAATAGCCTCTTCATAAGAATAGCTGACTATCGCTATATTCATCGTTTCATTGCCAGAGATATCATTATCAAATATTTCAACATCAGAATTTGCCATAACAATAACACCAGTACCTCTTGGGACTTCGCCTACTATATTTCCTTCGGGTGCAAAGTTATCGGTGTCATTATTGAGAATTTGATTACTAAATACTCTCACATGATGCCCCCCTTGTTGAGGCAAATCAGGTAAATCAAACACCAATATTCCACCTGTATTATGTTGAGCTATATTGCTATGCACATCAGCGTAATAAGAATTTTCAATCTCAATACCTGCGACATTATACTCAGCTCTACTATTACGAACTATGATGTTCTGAGATTGTCCCACATAAATACCAGCATCCGATGCACCAATAGCAACACAACCATCAATTAAAACATCTTTGGATTGAACTGGGTATAAACCATAAGCACCATTAGTGCTTTTTGGACCGCTAGTCCATTCCGTTCTAATATTTATAAAATATATCCCATCTGAACCAATAGCTTTGATTGCATCCCCTTTGGTATTAGTAATGGCAAAATCTTTAAGTAATACTTTATTTGAAGTGACTAGGAGACCTTGGGCACCAGTCATCTGATTTGAGAAATCTAATATTGTATTCTCATGGCCTTCACCAGATAGAATAATATTGTCAATATCGAGTGACAATCCATCTTCAATTGAATAGGTACCTGCAGTTAGATGAACTTCGTCACCAGGGTTAGCTAATATTAGAGCTTCTTGTATTTTTTCCTGAGCTTCATCTGATGGTGAAACGATGATTACATCTGTCAATGCATCAAAAGAAAAAAGCACAGTAATAATAAATAGTATTCTCATAATCAAATACTACCAAAGAAAACGATTGGAATAATTAGAAAATAAAATAATGGCGGAGAGGGAGGGATTCGAACCCCCGGAAGGTTTGACCCTTCAACGGTTTTCAAGACCGCCGCATTCGACCGCTCTGCCACCTCTCCTTATTCGTTAGAACCTGTATTCTATAGAGACTCTGGATGTTTTGAAACCTTTATCATTTATCAGGTGAAACCCTCTTTGGTCGCACTTTGGTCGCATTTAGTTCCAACTGGCTCTGATCTTCGTTTCAAGTTGCTGTATTAAATCATCATCAACGCTGGTAAACAAGTGTCCATAGACATCCACTGTGGTTGATATAGCAGAAAACCTTTATCACTACTTACTCAGAGCAGAGTTATTGAAGAAACAATTTAAAGATCATCCTGAGTTATTAGAACAGGGTGGATTCCCTCAAATAAAAGAAGAACTAACAGATTAAACAGGAGAATTTAAGTAGGTAATAGTTAATTGCAAACAAGTGGCAAAAGTAGCCCAGAGAAGATATGGAATATTTGCGTAGACTATCCAGCGAAGCTCAGGAGCGGCATACCACAGTGCATAGAGGGCCCAGACAAGCGTCCCAGCGACAAACAGAATATCAATTGAAGCAAGTAAGTTGTTTTTGAGACCAAACTGTAGTGGAGTAAATGCAAAATTAAATACAAGATTTAGAGCAAAAGGTAGTGCAATAATCCAAGGAATCTGCTTTGTGAATGCCCTATAAAAAACAGTACCGAATGAAATTGCGATAATCGCATAAAGCATTGCCCACACTGGACCAAAGAGCCACGCCGGTGGCGACCAAGAAGGTTTTATAAGTTGTGCATACCATTCATAACTTTGCATATAACTTATATATTATATTGGATAAGTATTTTTATCAAAAAACCAGGATAGACTGACGCATTCGATGCTCTGCCACCTCTCCTTGTTCTTTAGAATCTGTATTCTGTATTGTCTCTGAATGATTTCAAAGATTTATCCAATTTTCTATCTGATCACATAATGATTTTCTAGTCTCCAACTTAAAAAATTAGATCAAATAAAATAAGGAAATTAATAGAACAAGAAGAGGAAACCATTTAAGAGACTTAATAAATAGGATTCTTCTCTTAAACTCAACTGAATCATTAACCCATGGATATGGTTCTTCAGGTATAGATACTTCTAAGAAGTCACACAGTGGCTCCCATCCATCCTTTGCAGAATGAACCAATAGTCGATCTTGAGAAATATACTTCTTTACAGACTCAATGTGCCTAGTAAATACTTTCATAGCAAATTCCTTATCCTCAAAACGGTTCAAAAATGGAGGACCAAATACTGTGTTATGCATCATTTTCATGAGGCGATCACTTCTTGGAAAGATCCGCCTAATCCATTTCGGAAAGTTCATGGGAACTTGATAAATCGTACCTCTTGCACTGTCATACCAAGCACTTGCATCCCTAACACTCAAAATAACTTTTGCATTGGGATACTCATCAGCTAATTCTTTATAGTATGCAATTGCAGGCCAATCTACAGCGGATTGATAATTTTTGAAAACTTGCTCCCAATTCATTGGTTCACCTAGTGAGGCATTATAAAAATAATTTGTTTGTTCACCACTGAGGATAACTTCTTTCATATGGTGACAAGGACCAAAACCCAACTTCTCTAGAGCAACCTTTAAGGAAAGTGTTCCTGTCCTTCCAAAGCCTGCTCCTATTATCTTTAATGCCATACAGATATCTTACCTATGACATAGTGTAAAACAAAATATTCCATTGATTTCAAATTGTGATGGATCAGAAATTAGATCGAAGGTAGATCATTATTGGTAAGACTAATATGATAATCTTATTTCATATATAAATTGTTGAGTAAATAATAATTCATGAACAAAGACAATCATCCAGAGATCGGAGGAAGATCGGCTAAAATAGCATTAGCACTATTGGTCATTGTCTATATTTTCAATTTTGTAGACAGACAAATATTATCTGTTTTGGCTGAAGAAATTAAAGCAGATCTTAACATCAGTGATAGTGATTTAGGGTTTCTATTTGGTACTGCATTTGCTGTCTTTTATTCTATATTTGGGATACCTCTAGGTAAGCTTGCAGATGTCTGGTCAAGAAAAAATATACTGAGTATAGGTCTAGCAACGTGGAGTTTAATGACGGTCCTTTCTGGGACAGCTAAATCCTTTACTTCTTTATCCATATACAGGGTTGGTGTTGGGATCGGAGAATCGAGTGCAAGTCCTGCTTCTTATTCACTATTATCAGACTACTTTTCACCAAAAATACGAACAACCATACTTGCGATTTATTCAAGTGGAGTCTACCTAGGAGCTGGTATTGGTTTATTTTTAGGTGGTTGGATTGTTGAATTATGGTCATCAGCCTACCCTATATCAATTGATGCCCCTTTCGGACTAAAAGCATGGCAAGCAGCATTTGTGATTGTGGGTTTACCTGGAATATTATTAGCCTTCTTCACTTGGAATATTAAAGAACCTAAAAGGGGTGGAAGCGAGGGTATTGAAAGTCAAATTGAACCACATCCCTTTAGATTAATGCTTAAAGAATTTATAGGAATTTCTCCATTTGGCTTAATTACAACTAAAGAACCCATTAAACTACTCTCTATCAATGCTCTTATTGGAAGCATCATCAGTATGATTTGTTTTGGTCTGTATCGCATAACTGGTGATACAGTGCAATGGGTTGCATTTGGAATTGGAATATATTTTTTGACCTGCTGGATTCAGGGATTAAAAACGAGAGATCCTGTTACCTTTGAAATGATTTTTAAAACCAAGTCTTTCATACTCGTCGTTTTTGGATTTCCTTCTATCAGCTTTATCACCTATTCCATGGCTGCGTTTGGTCCTTCTTTTTATATGAGAAATTATGGAATCACTGAAGCGGAAGTTGCAACAATACTTGGATTGATTACAGCGGTTTCAGGATCTATCGGAGTCATTAGTGGGGGCATCATAGCTGATAAGCTTAGAGAGAAATACATCAATGGGAGACTGTATGTAGGATTTGCTGTAATAATCTTGGGTATACCTACAGCATTGGCATTTTTATACAGCAAAAACCTCTATGCATCATATGTTTACTATGCTTTATTTCAAATAATCACTCCTATGTGGGTAGGCATTGCACCAGCAACTGTCTCTGATCTAGTTCTTCCCAGAATGAGAGGGTTAGCCAGTGCGTTTTATCTGTTGATGGTGAGTATGATTGGCCTAGCTCTCGGGCCCTACTGTGTCGGTAAATTAAGTGACATTTATCAATCCACAGGGTATTCATCGGGTGAAGCATTAAAAACGGCCCTTGCTACAGGCTTACTGGCTCTTATTGTGACAGCTATTGCGTTAACCTTTGCTTGTTATTACTTACCTCGGGATGAGGCGAGTAAAGTTGAGAGAGCGAAAGCTTTGGGAGAGCTATAACACTACTCTTGGTAAGCAATCCATATTTTCAAAACACCATTCGGTACTGAGAATATCCCATCCCAACCTGAAGGCACAAGAATACCTTCTCCTGGGTTAGTAATAAGTTGCTCACCATTCTTATTGGTTAATATGATGGAGCCTTTCAGTGGATACATAAATTCATGAAATGTCTCAGAACCAGAAACAGAACCTGCACTTGATTCCCATAGGCCAATCTGAAACGTTTCATTTTTATTTGAAAAAAATGTGAGATCCCTTGCTGTTAAATCACTTTCACCAGGAGAATATTCTTCAAAGTCACCCAGCTCATATTGAAACACTCTAGCATCATTAATTTTTACAATGTAATTAGCATCAACATTCTCAGTTTCATTAATTCCATCAACGGCATAGATAATTTTTAAATCTTTTGTAATTGCGAAATCACCCATCCAGCCTTTAGGAATCATAAAGGATTCACCTACTCGATAAATATGGTTATGCCCATCGACAGTTTTTGTCAAAACTTCACCTTCTAGAATATACATATATTCATTATAAGGATAAGGTTCATCAATGATTTCTGAACCAACTTTTGATTGATAAATTCCAATAATAAAGTTTTCATCATTGGATGTGAATATTTCAAGATCTTTAGATAAAAATTCAGCATAACCAGTATCAACAGACTCAAACTCTATTGCTTGTAGTTCATCGAAAGTATTTTTATTCAATTGAATTAAATCTGATGCGTTAGATACATGAATTAATGAAAAAAAAATCGAAGCAATAGTTAAAAATTTATACATCCAATAATTATAGTCTACTTATGTCTTAATCCTAGCCTTAAATCAAAATCTAATTTGCCTGCTTCATTATGTCTTTGCATAACTTGTTCAAGACTCTGTAAAATTTTCTCAGGCATATTTGTAGTTTTTCTAATATTCATATCCACATGAGCCACTATTGTTTCTGAGATAGCAGCTAACTCATTATCTTTATTGAGAAGAATCCCAACAAAATGTATTAGCTTATGATTGGAGTCAATTATTTTAAATCTTGAATAAATCGTTTCACCCTCAATAAATTCTTTCAAATATCGAATACTATCTTCTAAAGCAAAAGTTGAAAAACCTTCCTTAAAATAATCTTGATCAAACCCAATTTCTTCAAACAGTGGTCTAGAGTAAACATCAAAAGATCGGAGATAATAAGCCACATTCATATGGCCATTGATATCACACATGTCTTCTGTCACTATTTTCTCAGCACCTATGTATGGAAATTTATTTTTAATATCGGTCATTTAGTCATCATTTGTTTTATTAAAATAGAGATATATTGCAGCGGATAAGCCTGCAGTACTAAAAATCATACACATTACCATAATTTGATAACGAGCTGCAGTTAATGGATCAATACCAGATAGGATTTGTCCAGTCATCATTCCTGGAAGCGCCACTAAACCAACAGCTAATAGAGCATTAATTTGAGGAATCATTGCAGCTCCCATAGCAATTTTTCTGGCTTCAATATAGCTTTCACCTCTATTGATTTCAGCTGTAAATCGTTCTCCAACTAAACTGATTGTATTCATACTGTTAGCAAATACCATACCTGATAGTGGAATTATATATTGAGGTTCAAACCAGCGAGGAAGCTCTAAAATAATTTGAGTAACCAATAATAGAACGCCAATTCCACTAATTCCAAGAGAGATAAAAATAATAGAGAATGCTCTTATGCCTTTTTGTTGTAATGGACGAAGAGCAATATAAGAAGACATCAGAACCATAAATATTACAACTAAAAGAACTAATATTGGACTGTCAGTCTCAAATATATATGTCAAAATATAGCCTACTAACAAAAGCTGTATAAGCATTCTAATATTGGCATAAATTGCTTGTATAGAATCAAGCTCCCATAACTTCATAATGAGAATCAATAGAATGACTGGTATGAAACCTATCAGAAGACTGGTAATTGATATTATATTAACTGACACTATTTCTATGATGAATTAAGCACTATGAATGCTTAATATTCATAGTGATTTCAGCAGTAAATACGGTTTCATCATTTTTGTCTTTAATAATCACTGGCACAAGTGTTTCTCCTTCTTTGCTCCAGTCTATCCCAGTACCATCAGAGATAGCCGTCAAATCAGTTTTAGCTTTCTTGAGATACTTTACTGTCATACCTGATGGGATCCATCTACTTTTATCTTTGACTGAAACTTCTGTCATAAGACCGCCTGCAAATTCAGCCATATTGCACATCGCTATGGCATGAACAGTATTAATATGGTTTGTGACTGCTTTTCTTTTTTTTATTTTTATCTCAACATAATTACTCTCAATCTCAATAATCTTAGGTCGAATTGATAAAAAGTAAGGAGCGTTAAGACAGATACCTAGGCCAAATAGTTTTTTTCCGAATGGATAATTAATGGCTTTTTTATATAATTTTAGTGTCTTTCTCATATTTATTTATTAGTTATCAATCTTAGCATACTCAATCCAATCAAGTAGTAAACGATGCTGATCTGGATATTTTTTATTAGAACAATTTTTGATAGTTACATTATTTTAACTCTAATACCTAAATAGAACTTTATGGTTTTTGTTTAGATTAATCTAAATTATATCCACGTTCCCCATGCAATGTAATATCTAGGCCATCAGACTCTTGTTCTTCTGATACTCTTAATCCCATAGTTTTATCGATGACTTTAAGAATTATATAACTCACGCTGCCACAATAAACAATTGTCACTATGACTCCTATCATTTGTGCTAAAACTTGAGAACTGATTGTTCCATCTATGCCAGAACCTCCAAATGTTGCTGATGAAAATACACCCGTTAGTATCGCTCCAACAATTCCCCCTACTCCATGAACACCAAAGACATCTAAAGAATCATCGTAGCCTAGTTTTCTTTTTAGAGATGTTGATGCAAAATAACAGACAACGCCAGATGCCAAACCTATAGCAATTGCACCTAATGGGCCGACACTTCCAGATGCTGGAGTTATAGCAACTAAACCTGCAACAGCTCCTGTAATGATTCCTAATAGACTGGCTTTATTTGAAAATATTTTTTCCATTAATGCCCAGGTTAAAGCTGCTGCAGCTGTGGCTACTTGTGTCACAAGCATTGCCATAGCAGCAACTCCATCTGCAGCAAGTTCACTGCCTGCATTAAAGCCAAACCAACCTACCCAAAGCATGCATGCTCCAATAAAGGATAAGGCTAAATTATGAGGTGCCATTGGTGTACGAGGATAACCAATCCTTGGACCAATCACTATACAAGCAACCAAAGCTGCTATACCAGCATTGATATGAACAACAGTACCTCCAGCAAAATCAATAATGCCAAAATTACTCAAATAACCACCACCCCATACGTTATGACATATTGGTGCATAGACTAAAATTAGCCATAATGCTGAGAAAACAGACATAGATGAAAACTTCATTCGGTCAGTAAATGCTCCAACGATTAAAGCAGGCGTAATTATTGCAAAAGTAGCTTGAAACATTACAAATAAACTTTCAGGAATGGTGCCTGAAACAGCATCAACTGTAATACCATTAAGAAACATGTTTCCAAAACCTCCCCAAAATGCATTCGGCTCTCCAAATGCGAGTGAGTAGCCAAAAACAACCCAAATTAATGTTGCAATACCTGCAATCGCAATACATTGTGCAAGTACGGAAAGAATATTTTTACTCCTAACTAGGCCTCCATAAAAAAGTGCTAAACCTGGAAGTGTCATAAATAAAACCAGTGCACTAGCTGTTAACATCCAAGATGTATCACCTGAGTCTAATTCATCAGTGTAGCCAACTGTTGGTATCAAAATACCTACCAAACAAGCAAATAGCCCAAAACTAGTCATTAATTTTTTTAAATTTAATATTGTTGATTTGTCCATAATCTTATTCCTGAATATTTTATTGCTGTATGTTGAATTCTTAGATTGCATTATTACCTCTCTCTCCTGTCCTAATTCGAATCACATCTTCTAAATTAGTAATAAATATTTTTCCATCGCCCATATTGCCTGTAGATGCATTCTCTATAATAGATTCCGTAACTTGCTCAACCATGTCATCAGTCACGATTATTTCAATTTTTATTTTTGGTAAAAAATTTACTTGATACTCCGCACCTCTGTAGAGTTCTGTATGCCCTTTTTGCCTTCCTATTCCTCTAACTTCGGATACCGTGATACCTTGAACACCTAAGTTTGTTAGTTTTTCGTGCACATCATCAAGCTTAAAGGGTTTAATAATTGCTGTTATTAGTTTCATAATCTTATCCTTATTTATTGCGACTCTTAAAGATCATCATATTACGAGGGAAGTAATAATTAAATACATCAACAAGAATCTTGAGTTTATTGTGTTGTCTCTTCATTAAATTATTACTATGAATCAGCTTATTCAAAAGAAAAACCTTTACCAAGACTCAAGATTAAAAAATTATCTCCTGATGGTCCAACCAACGTACTGTCTGATGAAATATATTTAATAGTGGCATCTAATTCAGCTACTGTAAAACCGTATCCAAATTCAATATAACTGCCTGCAGCGTCTTGAGAAAAATCTCCATAGGTGACATAAAGTCCATTTTCAAAAACATACGATGCTGAAACAAAAGTATAATCTAGAGTTGGTCCATCGAAGTTTTCATAATCACCAAAAGCTCCATCAAGGCAAAACGAGCTGTAGCAAAATCCTAAATTAATCTCTTCATAAGTATCATCAAAGTCATCGGTATAGTAATAACCTGTGAATCCAAGATTGTATGTAAAATCACCCGATTCATCAGAGCCTGAATAACCAAAAAATCCATCCACTTCTAATCCTTCAGTCACTTGTGCAGCCCAAGTACCTGCATAAAAACCATTCGATGAATAATCCAATCCAGCTGATGCTGAAGATTTTTCCTGTGCGATGCCTCTAAAGATATACTCACTCTCATAACCAACATTAGCTGATGTCTCAGCATTAAGTTGATGAGGTGAAAATAATAGAATTAAAAGTATTGAAAATAAGATATTTTCATTATTATTCATTGGCTTAGACTCCTAAAAAAGTTAGTAAATGATTAACTCATTGGTTCGAAAAAAATTAGATAAACACAAGGGATGTGCCTTATTTTTTTTATAAATGGTAACTTATTTAGAGAACTGTTTAGCTTCTTGCTGCAAATTTCTCTTCGTATGGAAGTGAATATACTAGCTGCTTTTTTTCTGTCAAGAAAAAATAAACTTTAGGCTATTTTTCCTTCTTAAAGTATTATTTCTTCATAAATGATACTGAACAGAATAAAATTTTTCCGCAATCGTGGCATGTAATTATTTGACAATATGAGTCTTCAATCTAAATTACTACTATCCTCAATTGCATTGGGTACAACAATTGCTCTCTTCTCAATTATTGACACAAATAAAAATTATGTGAAGTTGCCCAATCATGTTCTTGCTATTGTCAATGATGTTGTTATTGAAAAAAATAAATTAGACATCGTTCTAGATCTAATGGCACAAGATAAAAAAGAACGTTTAACAAAAAAAGACCAAGCACTTGCAATTGAAAGAATTATTGAAGAAGAACTACTCGTGCAATACGCCTATTCAAATGGACTCCTCAATGCTGATGAAAACATCAGAAAAACTATCATACGATCTGTTATTGATACTGTTGTTGATCAAGTCATAGCAATTAAACCAAATGAACAAGTACTGAAAGATTTCTATTTATCAAATCAGCCAATTTTTACTCTAGGTGAAGAGGTCAAAATCATTGTCCTGAATATTAAAAGCCTGGATGATGCGAATAACATCATTAGAATCTGGAAGGAAACCAAAAATGAATCACTATTATTAATTAAAGATACAATAAGGCAATCAACTATACCGAATGATTTCATACCATCGATAACTCTACCTCGATTGATTGGACCTAAACTTGCAAAGGTTGTTGACCGTCTAGAACTATATTCAATCAGCAAACCTATTGAAAATTATTCTGATTACAGTGTAGTAATTCTAAAAGATCGAAAAAATAAAAAAACACCCGATTATAAGAATATAAAACAAACAGTATTGCAAGAATACAAAAGAAGGATGAGAGAAGACATACTGTCTAATTTAGTAGCAGATCTAGAGAAAAAAGCTGAGATTAGAATCAACACCAACCTAAATTAATGTCCCACAAATTGATTAATCAATTTTGCACACTGACACTATTGGTGTTCATTAGTTCATTTTCACACAGTGTATCTGCCCATACTAGAAGTGTTTCTTATTCAAACTGGTTGATCAATAATGATCAAATTATCATGACATTCATTGCCCCTGCTAGAGAAGTTACAAAATTAAATGAATACCAATTACTCTATCCTGACTTAGCAGCAAGTCTGGAAAAGCATCTAGTCAATTCCATCCATCTGAACCCAAGTAGCAAGCTTATTAACAATAAAGCCTTACTGACTGAACAAGGAACGGTTGGCATAGAGCTTATATATAAAATTGACAAGAAAAATATCCCACTAAGGATTGAAATGAATGCTTTCTATGATGTGACATCCAGTCATACTCATTATGCGACTATCAATACTAGAGAAGGCTTGAACAAAAGCATTATAGTCAATGAGCAAAATCGATCATTTGAAATTCTTTCATTGGATGAAAAATCAAAAGATCAAACTATCAAAGAAGTAATTTTTGGTTATATTGATTTAGGTTTCACCCATATACTCAGTGGTTTTGATCATTTGGTATTTTTATTACTACTATTACTGTTATGCAGTAGTCTTAAAGAACTTTTCTTTACGGCCACTGGCTTTACTGTTGGGCATAGCCTAACTTTATTTTTAGCGGCATCCAATTTGGTTATACCAAATACAAAAATCATTGAATCTTTAATAGGATTGACAATTGTCATAACAGCCATTGAAGCAATTAACCTGCCCATAATAGACAAGAAAAGAATGTGGTTAGGTTCTATATTTTTGTTTCTATTTCTACTACTGATATCAGTATCTACTTCAATTATCGATAATTCATTATTCATTATCGGTATCGGTCTTTTAACCATTAGTTATCTCAAATTGATCCAAGATCAAGATACTGCATCTAGATACAGGCCATTACTAGCTTGTATTTTTGGAACAATTCATGGGTTTGGATTTGCAAATATCTTAAATGAAATGGGTATTGTAAAGACAAATTATTTACAGGCATTATTTAGTTTCAATATTGGAGTAGAATTAGGCCAAATTCTAGTCCTTACAGTCCTTTGGATTTCATACACCTACATAAAGAAACATACAAAAAATAAATATTTTTTTGAAATACGAAGTCTTATATCTTCATTCTTATTATCAATTGGTCTATATTGGTTGATTACAAGATTATTTATATAAAAAGGTACTGGACTAAAGGGAGGTTGAGAAATGAAAGCATTCTTAAAGAGAGTCGTCGTTATTTTATTAATTCTAGTAATCACAGCTGTTGGTTATATATTTTCAATCTCACCACAATCAAAAACAAAATTAACAACTGATTACTTTGATACCAACCCCTTTACAACTGAACTTGCCACAAATAAAACAAGGCCTATTTTTATTGAAGATATAAAAGGTAATCAAAAACAAATTCTCTGGGGTGATACCCATGTTCATACAACCTATTCAATGGATGCTTTCTATATGTCACTCCCTATGATGCATGGTTCTAGAGGAGCTTTTCCTGCTGCTTTTGCATGTGACTATGCACGATTTATTTCGCAACTAGATTTTTATGTATTAACAGATCATGCGGAATCATACATACCAAGAACCTGGAAAGATCAGGTGGACAGTATTAGGCAATGCAATGCTATTTCAGGCAATGAAGATAATCCTGATTTAGTCGCGTTTATTGGATGGGAATGGACTCAAGCTGGACCAACACCTGAAACTCACTATGGGCATCATAATGTTATTTTTAAAGACTATAAAGAAGGACAAATTCCAGATAGGCCTATTGCTGCTGGTGGCGCTTTAGCTAATATTTTGAGAACCCAATTGGCTGATGTAAATAGAAATCTTTTTTTACTGGACCCACTAAACAGAGACTATTACTGGTCCTTTGCAGACTATCTTGATGCGATTTTATCTACACCTAACTGTGAAGAAGGAATTCCTTCAAATTATCTCCCAAAAGACTGTTATGAAAGTGCAACAACCCCAGGAGAACTCTATGCCAAACTTGATGATTGGGGTTTTGATGTTGAGGTTATTCCACATGGGACAACATGGGGATTCTATACTCCACAAGCTGCAAGCTGGAAAGAATACACCAATACACCCGATAACATTAGACCCGATTACAATAGTCTCGTTGAAATATATTCTGGACATGGAAATTCAGAAGTGTTCTTTGATTTCCTAGAAGTGGAGATTGATGAAGAAGGAAATATGAGTTGTCCTGAACCAACATTAAACTACCTTCCAACATGTCATCAAGCAGGAGTAATTATAAAGAAACTCTGTTTGGATGAAGGGAAAACAGAAGAGACTTGCGAGAACCTTGCAATAAAAGCTAGAGAGGAGTTGAATACATTTCCAGGCGGTTCAGGCATGAGACTACTTTATGGAGCTGATAATCAATCATGGCTAGATGCAGGGCAAGCTAGAAATACGTATCTACCATCTTTCAATTACAGACCTAAAAAGTCTATTCAATATGGTCTTGCTCTAAGAAATAATAATTACAGCGATGACAAAGAACGATTTCGTTGGGGTTTCATTGGATCCAGTGATACTCATAAATCAAGAGCAGGTCATGGGTTTAAACAAATACTCAGAAATGGTGGTACAGAAGCCACAGGCGTTACAACTGAGAAATGGAGGAACCTATTAAACACAGTCACTGCTGAGAAACGAAAAAGTGGTTTGAGAACATTAACAGAACTCCAAGAATTGCGAGGTCCATCTGCGATTGATACTGAAAGACAGATGAGTTTCTTTACCCTCGGTGGCTTAATGGCAGTGCATTCAGAAGGACGTGATCGTGAGTCTATTTGGAATGCAATGAAGCGAAAAGAAGTGTTTGCTACTACAGGTCATAGAATCCTAATTTGGTTTGACTTGATCAAAGGTGAAATGAAACTACCAATGGGATCAGTGACAAAACAAAAAATTAATCCCACTTTTAAAGTCAAAGCTTTAGGCTCTTTTAAGCAACTTCCAGGCTGTCCTGATTACGTTCATGAAGCGTTATCAGAAAGAAGATTGAAAAAGCTTGCTGATAATGAATGCTATAATCCATCAGATGAAAGACACCGCTTAGTCAGAATTGAGATAATTCGAATCATGCCACAAAATAATTCCAGTGAAGATCCAAGAAATCTCATTGATGATGTCTGGAAAAGCTTTGAATGCGACTCCAATACTATTGAATGCAATATAGAATTTACTGACGATGAATTTGAGAATAATGCAAGAGATGCTGTCTATTATGCAAGAGTAATAGAAGAAGATATCTTATTAGTCAATGGAGCTAATTTGAGAACAAAATTTGATGATAGCGGAAATGCTATTTCTGTCGATCCTTGTTTTGGTGATTTCCGTACTGATTATACTGATGAATGTTTAGCGCCTGAAGGTCATAGAGCTTGGTCCTCGCCAATCTTCATTGACTATAAATAAAAAAATACCAGCAATATGTTCTTGCCCATTATTGATAATTTAAATCATAGCGCATTGACCCACATCAGCATATCTAATAATTTTTATAAAGAATGAATAGAGGCTAACTATAATATGAATTCAATAGACGATATTAATCTTTCCAAACGAGACTTTCTCAAGTACACCACGAGCTTGCTTTCAGCCACAGTACTTCCCTTTTCATATCAATCAGCCTTAGCAAAAGAACATTGGGATGTCATAGTAATCGGTGGAGGCACTGCTGGTTTACCTGCAGCTATTTTTGCTGCACAAAGAGGATTAAAAGTACTCATCATAGAAAAAGCTTCAATTTTAGGAGGCACTTTATTCTTATCAACAGGACAGATTGCAGGTGCAGGAACCATATTCCAAGAAAGAAAAGGAATTAAGGATACACCCGATCAACACTATGATGACATCATGAGAATTAATAATGGAACCTCTGACCCGATTCTCACTAGAACACTTGCTGATCATGCAGGCCCAACGATCAATTGGCTGGAGAAAAATGGATACAGTATTTTTGAAAATCATCCTGTGAAAAAAATTGCCCATGATCCTTTTAGGATACCTAGATATCAACAAGGTCCTATGGGAGGAATGTCTATTCTCAATGTATTAAAACCTATTGTTGATAATCAGATCAACAAAGGTTCCATTACAGTTCTTCTAGAAACCAGTGCTAATGATCTGATTCAATCCGCTAATGGAGACATCACAGGTGTGATAGTTGAAAACAATAAAGGCAATATCTTAGAGTACAAAGGACAAAATATAGTTTTAGCTTCAGGTGGTTGTGCTTCAAATCCACTTCTCTATGAAGAATTACATGGCGTTCCGCTATATTGCCAAATGGCTTATCCAGAAAGTCAAGGTGCGGGGCTAATATTAGGGCAATCGGTAGGAGGCTTCCTTAGAGGTGGAGAAAAATACTCACCACTTTATGGTATGGTCCTTTCAGACAACAAAGCACCTTCTACGCCATTTGCAGTAGCAAAAAATGTCATTGAAAGATTACCTTGGGAAATTTTAGTTAATTCAGAAGGAAAACGTTTTGTTCAAGAAGATCATCAGAGTATTGATCATATAGAGCATCTAATAGGGGAACAACCCAGTCATCGACATTGGGCTATTCTTGATCAGGCCATGCTCAGTCAAATGCCAGCTATGTTCTATGATTGGGGTGGCTTCACTAATGAAAAAATTATTGAAGAATCTGAAAAGAAAAACATGTTTAAAAAAGCAGACACTATTAGAGAATTAGCAATCAAAACAGGCCTACATCCACTAAACCTTCAAAAAACAGTTGAAGGCTACAATACTAATCTTGTAAATAAAACAGTAGATGAATTTGGACGTGAATATCGACCACTACCATTACAAAATGGTCCTTATTACTCCATCAGAATGAGTGGGTGGACCTTGTGTTCTTTTGCAGGATTGAGCATCAATGGAAATTTTGAAGTTATAAGACCGTCAGGAGAACCAATAAAGAATCTCTACGCAATTGGTGAAGTGATTGGATTTGGTGCCACCTCAGGTAATGCTTATGTTAATGGTATGGGTGTTACTCCTGCACTAACCTATGGTCGATTATTAGGGCAGAATATCAGCTCTAGTTAATCACTCGCCTTGACATTGTTTGCTCTTTTACTCAGTTCTAGCCCTAGATAGAATATCAGAGAGAAGACCAACGTACTAAGCAGCAACCTAAAATCGAATGGTATTGCTAATGCGTATGTTTGTGCTAGTGATTTAGTACCAAGACCATTGACATATACACCAAAGTTAACAATCAGATGCCACAAAATAACACTGGTAACACTGCTTTTGAATAACGAGCCTAATGAACCATCATTTATTGTTCTAGCTAGTAATCCTATTAGGATCATAGAGCCATAAACAAAAAGCATTGTGAAGCCATAAAAACCTAACAATAAATCAGTCATAAATAATATTGAAACAGGTAAAAATAACTGTAGGGTTTTATTATTTGATATAAATGGCATAAAGATAGCCATTGCTATTATTGGTGTATAACTAGGTGGCATAACGAACCTTGATAAAAAAATACAGAAAACGAGTAAGAAAATAGATTTCATCAATTCATTTATATTCATCATGGACCCCTATATTATTTATCAAAATTATAACAAAATTTAAGACGACATCATTGGTTATTTTTGAGCAAAGATAAAATTAAATTCTTCAACGATAATGGGCATATCATCAGTACAAGATTTATTATATTTTTTCAAAAGGCCGTTCCAATAGTCTCTATGCAACGGGATCCAAATATCTGGATCTTGAACGGGTGGACCATCCATTTGAGTTTCTTTATAAGTGATCTCACCAAATGTTGTATTGTAAAGATTTGATATTTGGATCATTACTTCTGGCGTACCATCATAGCCTAGGAGAATAATTGGCATATTAATAACAGAGTTGGGATGTTTTTCTATAGTCATAATCCATGGCAAACTAAACGTTGCTACCTTTTGCTTTTTTTTAATAAAATCAAGAATTAACCCTGTTGTCTCTTCGTCTATTCCGATGCATCTAATTTGATGATCTCTTCTGAGTTTAGAATCATAGTTCACAGCTTTTTCAAAAAAAATATCAATTAAGTCATGATCAAGATTTTTTTCAGGTCCCTCCCTATCTATCACTATTGATCTTATCATTGGATGATTCTCCTCTATTTTTAACTTTAGATTTTTAAATATAAATATTTTTTATAAATAAGATACTAATATCTTCTAGATTATGAATTTTATCAATACGACTATTTAATTGCATGGTAGACTTCATTTAACCATTGGTTTTAATATAATTGACTTGAATGCTAAGAAATAATTATAAGTTTTTGAAAATGAAGAAGATTGCAATTTGTACTCTTTTTATCTCATTGCTAGCAGTTCATAGTTCCATTTCTTTCGCTGAGTTTGAGGCTAATGAAGCCATTGATCAGCTATCCATACTACAAGATCAATTGAACAATAAAAGCATCAACGAACGAAGTATTAAAACTATCAGAGAACAGTCTACAAAATTAAGAGCATCAGCTCTCAATTGCATCGATGAAGTTGATCCTCAGGTTCAAGCATTAAAAGATGAAATTGAAGCCATTGGAGACATTAATCCAGAAATTGATATTCAAGTCTATGATCGACTAACAAAAGCAAGAGAGAGTCTAAGACGTGTTGATACAGATTTAAAGAACTGCTCTCTTACCGTAGTTCGCTCAACAAGGTTAATTGATTTATCGAACAAATTATTAAATGATTTGACAACAGAGTTATTAAGCGAGAAAGATAAAAATATCCTGGATGCTATAACCACAATTCCAGAGCAAATAACACTTTTACCGATTCTATTTTTTGATCAAACATTACAAAAAGTTAATCAAAATACAATTATCGTATTGGTCTTATTGCTACTAGTTGGATTTAGTTTTGGTTTTTTTCTGGGCGATCAAATAAAAAAAATTCAATACAATAGCTTTTTCAAAAATATTAATAGGCAATTAATACTTGACCTAAGATCACTCTTCAAGCCTTTTGGAAGAGTCCAAGCACCTTTTCTCATAGGAACATTAGGTGTGACTGCTGCATTGAGTCTAGCCCTATCCTCAGGACCAAATGAATCTTGGTTAATAAGAATGACATTAAGTCCAATAATTATTTCATTATCTTATGTTTTGATTAATTGGGTTACTGGTTCTCTATCTCTAAATGCGATCAAAGAAGATAATAAAAAAGAAGATAAAAAAACATTAAAAAATAAATTAAAGTTTTTAACGCTTGTATTAATTTCTAGTTACATCATCTTTGGACCCGAATGGCTTTCAAGTAATACAGCTGCGACTCAATCTTTAATCAGGATTAGTATA
The DNA here is from genome assembly GCA_018672815.1 of Gammaproteobacteria bacterium. The sequence continues at coordinate 54,755 of JABHDX010000118.1, forward strand.
GTTAGCCTAATTATACTTTCAATGATTTCAGTTCTTACTTCTGTATCAAAAGTGTTTTCTCTAAATGGTGAATATGGAATATTAAAGTTTTTAGGCTATTCTGCACTAGGTATTAGTTTCTTAGCAGAATTATCAGGTTTTCATAATCTTTCAAGCTTTATACTGAGCGGCTTCATAATCACATTGTTTTCTTCCTATGTTTTTTGGTCACTTTTATCGTTAAGTGAGACAAGTACACAATGGATTGATACGAGCACGAATACCATTGGGATAAAAATTAGAGGGTTCCTCAATATACCTAGAGATCAGGGCAAGTCTAAACTAGGAGTATATCAACTGTTTTTTGACGCACTATTCTGGCTTGGCTTTTTAATGATAATTTTTCAAATATGGGATCCTACAGGCACTGTTTTAGGAACAATTTCATCATATGCAACGGATGGTATCCCCATGGGAGATATACGAATAATCCCAATGAATATTATTGCAGGAATCATTGCTTTCGTAGTCTTAACTGGCATAACAGGATGGATCAAAGTTTGGATTGAAAAAAGATGGTTAAGGCAGATCACATCAGATAGAGGAGCAAGGGATGCCTTGGTTACTATCGTGGGTTATGCAGGATTTACGCTCTCTATCTTAGTTGGTTTATCGATCGGTGGTATCAATATTACAGGATTAGCCGTGGTTGCAGGTGCACTTTCAGTAGGTATTGGTTTTGGATTGCAGTCCATAGCAAACAATTTTGTCTCAGGCATTATTCTACTTTTTGAACGACCTATTAAATCAGGCGATTTTATTAGTGTTGGTGATGTTGAGGGTTATGTAAAAAAAATAAGCATTAGAGCCACAGAAATAGAAACATTGGATAATCAAGACATGCTTATTCCCAATTCTGAATTGGTCTCCGGAAGAGTCACTAATTGGGTTCTCCATAACCCATATGGAAGACTAAGACTCAAGATTGGAGTTGCATACGGCAGTGATGTAAAAACAGTAATTAATATTCTAGAAAGCATTGCTTCTACTAATGAACAAGTGATTACTGATGGAAGAGCATCCCCTCCTAAGGCATTATTTATGGGGTTTGGAGATAGTGCCTTGGATTTTGAACTTAGGGTTAGGATATTAGATATCAAAAAAAGATACGATGTTTTAAGTGAACTCAATTTGGGAGTCAATGATGAATTCATTAAAGAAGGTATTAAAATACCCTTTCCTCAAAGAGATATTCACATTAAAGATTGGTCTAATAAAAAATAAATAGATAATCATAACTAAAGGGTCAGTGGATATTCTGAGTAAATATTTGTCTATAGATGGTCTTAGAAATGACCCATCTCAACGATTAATTATTCAAGAGCTATCCTTATTGCAATCTCACTTAACTACTCTTGATAAAAACGAAAATAGATTTTTAAAAATAGGATTCAAAAAGAGAGAGAAATGGGACAACAAAGGCATGTACTTATGGGGTGATGTAGGCAGAGGAAAAACATTTCTCATGGATTTATTTTTTGAAACCTTGGATATAAAAAAGAAAAAGAGATTACATTTTCATCATTTATTGGATGAAATCCATGAAGCCATTAAACTAACTAAGAATATAGAAAATCCAATTGAAGACTTGGTTAAAAATATTGCTAAAGAGGTCAGAGTAATATGTTTTGATGAATTCTATATTGAAGATATAGCCGATGCTATGATACTGAGTAAACTATTAGAAAATATATTCAAGTATAAAATATACCTTGTCATCACATCTAATTGTAGGCCATCTGAATTATATAAAGATGGCCTACAAAGAGATCTTTTTTTACCCGCTATAGATTCAATTAAAAAAAACCTAATGATAATTAATATTAGTCAAGGTGTTGACTACAGACAAATCAATAATAAAAGCACTCAGCTTCCTATTGAAAATGATGATTATGATCATAAAAATCTTGAAAAATACTTTTTATCAATTAATGGTTCTAATTATAAAACAAATGAAAGCATTATCATTCGTGGAAGAGAAATTGAAAGTCTTTACTGTGGAGATCAAATAGTATGGTTCGATTTTCTCGCCATTTGTGGTTATAAAAGAAGTAAAAATGATTACATTGATATAGCAAACAAATACAAAAACATCATCATCTCCAATATTATAGAAATGAATTCAGAAATGGAGAACGTAGCTAGAAGGTTCATTGCACTCATAGATGAATTATATGATCAAAATATTAATCTAATACTAGCGACAAATAATGATTATAAAAATCTTTACCAAGGAGAAAAACTTAAATCTGAGTTTAAAAGAACTTATAGTAGATTAATTGAAATGCAAGACAATGATTATTCTAATGGAAACAAAGATATAAATTTTTAAATAACTTCTTTATTGTCCATATAAGCTCTTAAAGCTTTAGGAACAATAATTGACCCATCTTCTTGTTGGTAATTCTCTATAACAGCTATAAAAGTCCTTCCTACAGCCAAACCAGATCCATTTAAAGTATGCAGATATTCACTTTTACCTGAGATATTATTTTTCCATCTTGCCTTAATTCTTCTTGATTGGAATGACTCACAATTACTGCATGAAGAAATTTCCCTATATCTATTTTGTGAAGGTAACCAAACTTCAATGTCATAAGTTTTAGCCGAGGTATCTCCAGTATCACCAGCACACAATAATACAACTCTATAAGGTAATTCTAACTTTTTTAGAATTGACTCAGCATGATTGGTAAGTTCTTCTAGCGCATCGTATGATTCTTCAGGTTTTACAATTTGAACTAATTCTACTTTTTCAAATTGATGCTGCCTGATCATACCTTTTGTATCTTGACCATAAGAGCCTGCTTCCGATCTAAAACAGGGTGTATGGGCCACCATTTTAATCGGTAATTCAGTTTCATCTACTATTCTATCTCTGATGAGGTTTGTAAGTGGAACCTCTGCTGTAGGAATTAAATAAAAATCTTGATCTCCATTAATCTTGAATAGATCGGACTCAAATTTAGGCAGTTGTCCAGTTCCCTCAAGACTTCTTGACTTAACAAGACTCGGAACATAATGCTCTGTATAACCATTATTATTGGTTTGATGATCTAGCATAAAAGCAATCAATGCTCTGTGAAGTTTTGCATAATTATTCTTAATGACAGTAAATCTTGATCCTGATAACTTCGATGCTTCCTCAAAATTTATTTCTCCTGACTGTTCACCTAATTCAACATGATCTTTAATACGATCATTACTTATTTTTGGCTCTCCCCACTTCTTTATTTCTAGATTATCGCTTTCATTATTCCCAGAAGGAACTGACTCATGAAGTATGTTGGGTATAGTCTTAGATAGATAATTAAAATCAGTCATGAGTTCAGATATTTTATCTTCGGATTCTTTTAATATTTTATTCAAAGATTTCATCTCTGTTTTTAATTCTTCTTTATCATTATCCAGTAGCTGATTTGATCCAATATCTTTTGAAATGAGATTCTTTTTACTTCTCATATCTTCAATATTGGATTGAATTTTTCTTACCTTTATATCGAGCTCAATAAAATAATCCAGATCAAAATTGCTGGATCTTTTGTGAAGACTACTAGCTATCAAGTCCCTATTTTTTCTTATAATTTTTGGATCAATCATTTAATTTTATTTTTTCGATATTTATTAGTTATTAATTATATCCATTTGCTGATAGTAAAAAAACCAACAATTACACCTATACTATCAGCTATCCAATCAAACCATTCAAATGATCTATGAATAAAAAAACCCATTTGCATTAATTCTAATAAAAGACCAAAAAATACTAAGTAAGATAGAAGAATAAATTTATGGCTATATTTATAGATCATTACAAACCAGCTTGTTAAAAAAAAGAACATAAGAAAATGGACTAGCTTATCTATGCCGATCAATGAATCAAATGTTTCAATATCTGGTGGATTCATGAAATGCAAGACAGCTATAGATAAGACTAATAAAATACTAATAAAATTCTGAATGCCTTTGGATAAATTTTGAAAATAGTCAATCATTTGATTGGTCAATAATTTCAGTGTTTTTAGGAGGGTTAAAAACAAATTCATTGTTGCTAAGATTAGTGTTAATTAAAGCATTTATCAGCTTTATTTCTAATGATTCATTTTTACTATCTACAAATGTAAGCTTATTCAAGATGCCGTTCAGGATACTGATATTTATCCTTTCAAAACTATTCCCTCTAGTATTTGAAATAAGTGAAAATAATACTTCACTGTCATCTGTATCAATTTTTTCAATCGAATAAAAATTTAAGATACTAGCATTTCTAAGAAGCAAAATAAGAAATGAATCGTAAGCTTCTATAGGTAATGAAGAGATTAACAGCTGATTTAGCTGTGAATCAAAGATACTTAGTTTATCTTGATGTAAGATGATTTTCTTTACAAAAGGCTGCTTGATATCCCATATTAAGTGATGAGGTTTTTTTATTTTTATACGACCATTCGATTGATTGATCATTGCATTAGAAACAGAATAATTCGTCTGTATAAAATCAGCTTTTATTGTATTTATATTCTCTAGATATTCTTTTAAGCTTAGTTCTTGTGTAGAAATATTTTGAAATAATAATATTAGTGATATATAAACAATTAGCTTACTGTTTACTTTCATTAAAATGAATATTTAATCTTTAGGCGGGGGTGGAGCCAGTATTTCCCTCTTACCATTTGGCTCAACCGCACTAAGTATGCCTATTTCTTCCATTTTCTCAATGATTCTTGCTGACCGATTGTATCCAATTCTTAATTTTCTTTGAACAGATGAAATAGAAGCATTTCTTGATTCGGTAACAAGTTTCACTGCCTCATCAAACAACGGGTCATTTTCGCTATCATCAGAAGACTGACGATCCAAGCCTGGAAGATCATCAACGGCACCAGAAGTTATTTCATCAATAAATATTGGCTCGGATTCTAGCTGTAATTCTTTCGAGACTTGATTGACCTCATCATCGGAAACGAAGGCGCCATGAACTCTTATAGGATTAGAGGAACCGGGTGCAATATATAACATATCTCCATTCCCTAATAAGCTCTCAGCTCCCATTTGATCCAAGATGGTTCTTGAATCAACTTTTGCTGAAACCTGGAATGCGATTCTGGATGGGATATTGGCTTTAATAAGACCTGTGATAACATCAACAGAAGGTCTCTGTGTTGCAACAATCATATGTATACCTGAAGCTCTAGCTTTTGCTGCTAGTCGTGTTATTAACTGCTCCACTTTTTTACCAACAGTCAACATCATGTCAGCCAATTCATCAATAACTACAACAATATTTGGCAAAGTTTCTAAATCCGGTATTGCTGTGCTTTCTCCTAATTGAATTTGTTTATCTACATCAAATAATGGATCTTGGATAGGTTCACTATTTTTTATTGCATCTTCAATTTTCTTATTTAAACCTTTAAGGTTTCTTACTTTTAGTTCTGACATTAGCTTGTAACGTCTCTCCATTTCTACTACACACCAACGAAGAGCATTTGCTGCTTGCTTCATGTCTGTCACAACAGGTGCTAATAAATGAGGTATGCCTCCATATACAGATAACTCCAGCATTTTTGGATCTATTAGAATCATCCTTACATCTTTCGGTGTTGCTTTATATAATAAACTTACAATCATGGCATTAATACCAACTGATTTACCTGAACCTGTTGTCCCTGCTATAAGAAGATGAGGCATTTTTTGCAGATCAGCAACTATAGGATTACCAGCAATATCTTTACCCAAAGCAATAGATAAGGGTGAACCCATATCTTCAAATGTCTTAGATCTAAGAATTTCTCCCAAAACAACTAGAGCTCTTTTTTCATTTGGAATTTCAATACCAATAAAAGATTTTCCTTCTATAACTTCAACTATCCTTACGCTTGATACCGAAAGTGACCTTGCTAAATCTTTAGATAGATTACTAATTTGACTAACTTTAACCCCAGGGGCTGGATTGATTTCAAATCGTGTGACAATCGGTCCTGGGAGTACTTCTTCAACTGTTGCGTCAATCCCAAAATCTTTTAATTTTAATTCTAATAAACGTGATAAAGCTTCGAGTGACTCTTCTGAATTTCCGTATTTTTCATTGGGTGTTTCATCCAAAAGATCTAAACTAGGAAGAGAAGTCGTATCACTGGATTCAAATAACTTAGATTGTCTTTGTTCTCTAGCTTTTAACCCTTCTTCTATTAAAGGTTTGGATTTTTCAATTTTTGGTTTTGAAGTATATTTTTTAGTGGTTTTATCCACTTTAGTATCTGTGGACAAAATTGTTTTGCTATCAATTTCATTTTTTACTTCAACAGTCTTGTTAAGAGTATTCTTTATTTCAATAGCCTTAGAAATATCTTTAGATTTCAATAGTGCTTTTTTGGCAGCTGTAATAATTAATATACTAGTTTTTATTACATATCTGCCAATTAGGTCTATCAAACTAATCCATGAAAAACCGATAAACACAGGAAGAAAAGAAAACCAAATAGCCAGCATTAAAAGAGTTGCTCCTATAAGGCTAAAGCTATTCAATAAAGAAGAAGCAATAACCAAGCCTAAAATTCCACCAGATCCTTCTGGCATCCAAGGTATAGATAGATGTATTGATGCGATTACACACGTTGTGATCAAAATTATGAGAAATGAAACAACTTTAAGTATTATCATTTCTCGATGAGACTGTTTTGATTCTTTAGATGTAATTAAAATCAAAGATAATATAAAGAATAGTAGCGGAATAAAATAACTAGATACTCCTATGAACGTTATTACTAAACTTGAAAAAAAAGAACCAAATATACCTATAAAGTTATAAACAATTTCATTAGAACCTGTCGAATTATATCCAGAATCAGTCGGGCTATAGGAAATTAAAGCCAAAAAGAATATCAAACCGAATGAGAATAATACGACTATAAGTGACTCTCGAAGTAATTCGCCTTTACTAAAAAACTTCTTGAAATTAATCTTTGAAATAATGATTCCTTATTTATAAATCAAATAATAAAATGAATTTAAGATAATATTTAAACTTAATTAATAATAATATCATTTTTTAAACAAAATCTAATACCACAGTTTCATATGAAAAAAACTAAACATGCAAAACTAATTATACTAGGCGCAGGGCCTGCTGGATATTCAGCAGCTGTCTACGCTGCCAGAGCGAACTTAAAACCAATATTAATCACTGGGTCAGAGCCAGGCGGTCAGTTAATGACTACAACGGAAGTTGATAATTGGCCTGGTGATCCTGAAGGCTTGCTAGGTCCTATACTGATGGAAAGAATGTTAAAGCATGTTGAAAGATTCGAAACTGAAGTTATCTACGATCACATTGATAATTCAGACCTATCATCCAAGCCCTTTAAGCTAATTGGAGGAAATACTATTTATACAGCAGATAGTATTATAGTAGCAACTGGATCAACAGCTAGATATCTAGGCCTAGCAAGTGAAGAAGAATACAAAGGTAAAGGCGTTTCTGCTTGTGCAACATGTGATGGATTTTTCTATAGAGATGAAAATGTAGCTGTTGTTGGTGGCGGCAATGTTGCAGTAGAAGAAGCTTTATATCTATCAAATATTGCAAAGCAAGTAACACTAATCCATAGAAGAGATGAGTTGAGAGCAGAGAAGTTTTTACAAAATAAACTCTTTGAAAAAACTACCAAAGAAGGAAATATTTCGATTATCTGGAACCATACTTTAAAAGAAGTAATTGGAGATAAAAATGGTGTGTCAAAAATACTTTTAGAAAATGTTAATGAAACAAAAGAAACTAAACTTATTGATATTTCTGGTCTTTTCATTGCAATTGGCCATGATCCCAATACTAAAATATTTAAAAATCAAATAGAATTAGATGAATCAAATTACATAGTCTTAGATAAAGAAAATATACATTTCGCAACACAAACTAGTATAGAAGGTATTTTTGCAGCTGGTGATGTAGCAGATCCTACTTATAGGCAAGCAGTAACTTCTGCCGGTAGTGGTTGTATGGCAGCCCTCGATGTTGAAAAATACTTAGATGATTTATAGTAAATATAGTTTAGAATATTTTTTTGATTAACTAGAGATTTAAATATGCCTAAAGCAGATGCAATACAAATGAATGGAGTGGTAAAAGAAACACTTCCAAATACTATATTCAGAGTTGAATTAGAAAATGGACATATGATCACAGCTCATATTTCTGGAAAAATGAGGAAAAATTATATTAGAATTCTTACTGGGGATAAAGTCTTAGTTGAAATGACTCCATATGATTTATCAAAAGGCAGAATTGTTTTCAGAGAAACCTAATTTGATTGCTCTTTATAACATTTTATTGGAAAATAAAATAAGACGTCAAATATACAAACATAGGCCATATTAAATGAAAAATAAAAACACTTTTAAAATTATATTAGCTATTTTATCAATATCACTGTTTAACGGATGTAGCTCACAATTAGAAAGCAGAGCTGAGCTAGAAAATCGTATCAATGAACTAGAAGAAGAAAATATTGCAATACAACAAGAGGCTGAAGAAGCTGTAGAGATGGCTCAAGAAGAGGTAGAAAAAGCTGAAAGAATCTGGGAAAGAGACCAATCTAAAAAATAAATTCTTTTCTTAGAATCACAATTTAATAAGATATTTGACCTATAAGGCCAGATTTTTCCTTGAATATTTTCTTCACTTTATTCCAGTTAATAGTATCCCTATCAATTTTATTTCTAGTAAGATAATTCATCACCTTGGCTTCAAGATATGAATATTCTTCGTTTGTAAGATAATCGAATTGAGCATTATGTACTTGCAGAAATATTTTATTTGCAGACTTTGCTAACTTTATAGGCTCATCAACCACTAATACTTCAGTGCCAATTGGGCTCATCTCAAATAATTCTTTTATATCTTCAGGAAAAAGACGTATGCATCCATGAGATATCTCCATACCCACTCCATCTGGTCTATTAGTGCCATGAATAAAATAACCTCCTGGTATATTTATTCGCATGGCTAACTTACCTAATGGATTATTGGGACCCGGTGGGACAATTGAATCTAATATCAAACCTTCTTGTTTGTATTCATCTCTAACTGACTTTGGAGGATACCATGCTGGATTTTCTAACTTGAGGTCAATTTCTGATAAACCTAGAGGTGTTTTCCAGTCCATTCTTCCGATACCAACAGGAAATGTTATTAATTGTCCATTTTGAATTAAATAACCTCTAAAATCAGAAAGATTAATAGTAATACCGTTATTGAGGTATTGACTGGGCAAGATGAATGCGCTCGGTATTTTTATTAAGGTGCCTTCACCCGGTAGCCATTTATCAACAGTTGGATTTGCTTGTATTATCTCATTAAATCCAAGATTATATGTTCTCGCAAGATCTACCAATGTATCTTCATATACTGCTTTAACTTCTATTATCTCTCCATATATTTTTTGCGAAGGATCGTAAGAAAAATTAGTTGATGATTCTGAATAATTAAAGGCAAAAAGGAAAAGAAATACTATGACTTTAGAGGTCTGCATTCCTATATTTCTAAAATTACAGTGCCCCAAGTGAAACCAGCACCAAAGCTCTGCAATAAAACAGTATCCCCATTTTTAATCTTTCCTTCTCTAATGGATTGATCGAGTGCAAGTGGGATGGATGCAGCTGATGTGTTTCCATGATTAGTCAAACTAATAACAACTTTATCTTCTGATATGTTTAACCTTTTAGAAACTGCTTGAATAATTCTAATGTTAGCTTGATGCGGGATAAACCAATCAATATCCTCAGCTGTCATATTAGCTTCTTTCAACGAATCCATAGCAATTCTTTCGAGAGTTTTTACAGCTACCTTGAAAACTTCGTTTCCTTTCATTTGAAGAAAATTATCATTTCTTTCTTCTTTGATGGGTCTCTTTGAAGTTCCATATGGTACATAGAGTAGATCAGAATAGGCACCATTAGCACCTAATTTTGAATGAACAATTCCTGGATCATTAGACGGTTTTAAAATTGCAGCACCTGCTCCATCTGCAAATAATACACAGGTATTCCGATCTTCCCAATCAGTTATCCTAGATAATGTTTCTGCACCAATAACTAAGGCGCATTTTGAGTCTCCTGATAAAATAAATTTATTGGCTAAATTGATCGCATAAATAAAACCACTGCATGCAGCTTCTATACTAAATGCAGGGAAGTTCTTTAAGCCAATTTTTTCTTGAATGATAGTGCCAACATTGGGAGTTGGAACATCTGGTGTACAGGTTCCAACAATAATTAAATCAATTTCATTTGCATCTATACCTGATCTCTCAATTGCTTTTTTAGCTGCTTCATAACCTAAATCTGAGGTGGCTTGCTCTGAATCTGCAATGGATCTTCTTTGGATTCCAGTTCTTGTTCTGATCCACTCATCGGTAGTATCAACTTTCTTTTCTAGATCTTGATTGGTTACAACATTAGTTGGAAGATAGCTTCCTGTTGCGATTATTTTTGAAAACATTATCTAACTCAACCTCTTAAATCTCTGCTTTTAATTTCATAACTATATCTTCTTCAATTTCATCAATTGCAGTTAATAAGGCATGATGAAATCCATATGCATCTGTCGCTCCATGACTCTTCACTACGATACCATTAAGACCTAAGAGCAAAGCTCCATTATAACGTCTTGGATCCAGCCTTTTTTTAAATCTAGCAAACACTGGCTTTGATAATAAACCAATCAATTTATTATATGTATTATAACCAAATGCATCTTTAATATAATTCGAGACTAAATTAACACTACCTTCCATTGTCTTGATAACTATATTGCCTGTGAAACCATCAGTGACAACAACATCAGCAATATCTTCAACAATATTATTTGGTTCAATGAAACCTATATAATTAAGTGATGTATCTTTGATCAATAAAGATGCTTCTTTGATAGTTTCACTCCCTTTAGTATCTTCTTGTCCAATATTAAGTAACCCTACTCTTGGTTTATTTATATGTTTAATTTCTTTTGCAACAGTAGATCCCATTAGAGCAAATTGAGTGAGTTGTTCCGCTGAACATAAAGTGTTTGCACCTAAGTCTAAAATATAAACAAACCCTTTTTTTGTAGGGATAGAAGTCATCAATGCAGGTCTAGCAATACTAGGAATTGTTTTTAATGAATTTTTAGCAACTGCCATTAATGCAGCTGTATTACCTGAACTAATGCATGCTTGTGCTTTGTTATCCCTTACTAAATCAACAGCTATCCTCATCGAAGAGTTCTTCTTCTTTCTAAGGGCATCAATAGGTGAATCATCCATTGTTATAATCTCATCTGTATGAATGATTTCTATTCGTTTGGTATCCGTATTAGTAATCTTACTTTTTATACTTTCCGCATTACCTACAAGTATAATTTTTATATCATCTCGAGATGAAAGGAGTTCTAGAGCTCCTAATATAGCTGCATCTGGGTCATTCTCACCACTCATCACATCCAGTGAAAGTGTTAGATAATTATTCAAATGAATGCCTTACTCTTGTTCTTCTTCAACAGAACTTTTTTCTTTTATACTGATAACTTTCTTTCCTTTGTAGAAGCCTTGAGGGCTTATATTATGTCTAAGATGAGTTTCTCCAGTATTTTCATCATTTGTTAATGCGGGTGTGCTCGCTTTAATTTGAGATCTTCGCATATCTCTTCTTGATCTAGTTTTTCTTTTCTTTTGAACTGCCATTGCTTTCTCCCTAGGAGTTTTATTACTTTTTAACCTTTCTTCAATATTTCTGATAATTCTGAAAAAGGCCTTTTCTTACTTTCCAAAACTTCTTTTTCTTCATTAATGGATAAAAACAAGCTTAAGGTATCGTTATTTTCACATAATTCAATACTTTTATGCATTATTGACATTGGAATAACACTTAATATTTCATCTTCTATTATTTTTTCAATTGAAATTCCTTCCTGATCAATAGTAATTCTATTTACATGTGTTTCGTTTGTTATTGATGTGTCATTTTCATTAATAACCTCACAATCTATATTCAATTCATTAATCCATTCTACTGAACTCAAACAGCGTTGACATTCTAAAGTTAATGTCATACTTGAATTAACTATTATTTTAGGATTCATTGAACTACCTTTTAATAATTTTATATCTGAAACAATTCTATTGGTTGCAGAATCAATACTCATGACAACATCAGATAATCTTGGATATTCATGAGCATAATTGATAATTTGAAATGAATAATCTCTTTTTGAAAGATCCAAATAATCTTTAAAATCTAAATTTTGTTTAAACATAATTTTTTGGACTATATAATTTACAATCATTTTATCAGGTAAATAATATTTTTTAATTAAATCAAAACTATGAGAAACACAATTAATAAAAATATTATTCTTGCATCAAGCTCAGTTCATCGAAAAGAACTTTTAGGAAAGTATATTTCTGACTTTAAATGTGTTGCTCCAAATACAAATGAAATTGCATTGAAAAATGAGACTGGCAAAAACTTATGCATTAGACTTGCTAGAGATAAGGCTAATATTGTCGCAAAAAGTTATCCTAATAATATTATTATCGGTTCAGATCAAGTTGCTAATTTTAAAGATAAGAATCTAGGTAAACCTCATACCTATGAAAATGCGTTTAAAATAATAATGAAATTCTCAGGTGAAAATGTTTTCTTTAATACTGGGGTAGTTATTATAAGCCTCATTCACAATATTGATCTCTCTTACATTGATCAAACAATTATTAATTTTAAAAATTTCAAAGAAATTGACCTAATACAATACTTGGATAGTCAAGATGACTTTAAAACAACAGCTGGAGTCAAAACTGAATCTGAATTGTTTCAGAAACTAATCAATAAAATTATATGCGATGATAAAGAAGCAATTATTGGTCTTCCAATTCAGTGGACTCTAAGTCAACTTGATAATATTTTTTCCAATCTAAATGATTGAATTATCTTTAGAATATTTCATCTAAAGTTTTTTTTAAACTACTAGGTAAAGCACATTTGATTTTAAATATTTGTCCATTTTCCGTTAAGGATGGAAATGAAATGGATTCCGCATGTAAAAATAATCTATTTAGACTAGTATTCTGAGAGATTATATCGGGTTGTTCGCCATATCTATCATCACCTGCCAATGATGAGTTTAGAAACTTAGCATGGGCTCTTATTTGATGTGTTCTTCCAGTCAAGGGTTTAATGTTATACAAACAACAATTGTTATATTTTTTTATTCTATTAAACAATGTTACTGATTTTTTACCTTCACTATCTGGTATCGATATTCTTTTATTATTGTTAGCTCTGATAACTTTCAATGACTGATCTAAAGTAAAATTTGTTTTATCAAACTCTCCAACCAATAATCCAATATAATTCTTTTTAACTCGGCCATCTCTAAAATATTTATGTAATTTTCTTAAACGAGAACGCTTCTTTGAAATTAATAAACAGCCACTTGTATCCTTATCTAACCGATGTACAAGTTCTAAATCCTCTTTTATGTTTTTTCTATAAAGTCTTAATAATTCTATGATGCCTCCACTTATACCACTGCCTCCATGAACAGCTATACCTGAAGGCTTATTTAAGACTAAAAATGAATCATCCTCATAAATAATAGTATTGTCTATCCATGTTAATGAATCTGGTTTTATTTTGAGCCTAGAGTTTTTAGTTGCATAGACTAAATTAGGTGGAACTCTTACCAAGTCACCACTTTTTATTCTATCTTTTGGTTTAACTCTTTTTGAATTAATTCTCACCTCACCTTTTCGAATCATGCTATATATTTTTTTTTGAGGTAGTCCCTTAATTGATTTGATAAGAAAATTATCAAGTCTCATCCCATTGTCATTTTCATCGATATTGAACTTATTAGTGGCTAGTTTTATATTCATAAATGAATTAAATAATATTATGTAAAATATTGATAATTAGTGATATTCAGTTAAAAGTGTTATAGTTTAATCGTTAAAAATCAGGTTATCTGAATATGATAATCTATAAATGCTAGATAATTTAAATAAATCTAGAAAATAATAAAATTTTAACAAGAATTTTTTAAACAAAGACAAAATAGGAAAATTAGATAGATGATCTTTGTTGGTAGACATACAGTTTTAAGTAGTAAATTAATAAAAGTAAAGAAAAACAACTTAATTTTAGCATTAAATCGTAATGCTAAAAGCCAATAAGATAATTTAAATATATCTATCTAGTTGCCTAAAAAAAGAGGTAACAATGAAAAGAATACTTATAAATGCGACTCAGAAAGAAGAGCTGAGAGTCGCAATGGTTGATGGACAAAAACTTTATGACTTAGATATAGAAGTTGCATCAAAAATACAAAAGAAAAACAATATATACAAAGGTACAATCACTCGAGTAGAACCGAGTTTAGATTCTGTATTTGTTGACTTTGGCTCAGGTAGAAATGGATTCCTACCTGTTCGTGAAATATCAAAAGAATATTTTCTAACACAACCAGTACCTGGTGAAAAACAAAATATCAAAAATCTTTTAAAAGAAGGACAAGAAATCGTCATACAAGTTGTCAAAGAAGAAAGAGGCAATAAAGGAGCAGCATTAACAACCTTTTTGAGTCTAGCAGGAAGATTTGTAGTTCTCATGCCGAATAATCCTAAAGGTGGAGGTATTTCAAGAAAAATAACTGGAAAAGATAGAACTCAAACACTTGCAAGCTTGGATAATATAGAGATTCCAAAAGATGTCAGCATGATCATAAGGACTGCAGGTGTAGGAAGGGATGACATTGAATTGCAATGGGACTTAAACTATCTAATGGAAATATGGAATTCCATTAAAGAATTAGCCATAAAAACTGAGAGTCCTGCTCTTATATTTCAAGAAAATAATCTTATTGTAAGAGCTATGAGAGACCATTTAGATGATGATATTGGAGAAATCATTATTGATGATGAATCGACATATAAAGATGCAAAAAAATATATAAAACAAATAACTCCTAAGTACCTAAGGAAACTAAAATCTTACAAAGATTCAACTCCTTTATTTACAAAATTTCAAATTGAAAATCAAATTGAATCTGCTTATGCAAATGAGGTAAAACTTCCATCCGGTGGGACTGTTGTTATAGATTTCACCGAAGCATTAGTTTCTATTGATATTAATTCTGGAAAAGCTACAAAAGGAGCAGATATAGAAGCAACAGCAGTTCAGACAAACATAGAAGCTGCAGAAGAAATAGCTAGGCAATGCCGTTTAAGAGATATGGGTGGCTTACTAGTTATTGATTTTATAGATATGAGGCAATATAAAAATCAAAAGATAGTAGTAAACACCCTAAGATCTGCAGTTAAACAAGATCGAGCAAGGATATCAATAGGAAATGTTTCGAAATTTGGATTGGTCGAAATGTCAAGGCAGAGACTAAGACCTTCATTAGGGGACTCTGCTTATAGGATTTGCTCAAATTGCAGCGGTGTTGGAAAAGTCAGAAGTACAGAATCATTAGCATTATCAATTTTAAGATTAGTAGGCGAAGAAGCTAGAAAAGAGTATACAGAAAGTGTGGTAGCAGATATTCCTTCAGACGCAGCAACATATCTTTTAAATGAAAAAAGAGAATGGATTAAAGCAATAGAAGAAAGAGAAGGTATTAGCGTTGTCTTGATGTCTAATGCTGAGCTTTCTAGTGCAAATTTCTCGCTAAAAAGAGTTAGAAAGGATGAGCATAAATTACCTGCAAATAAAAAAGCTACTTTCAAACTTATGGGAAGTGCCAATAACTCACATCAGAATTCAACTAAAAATAATGAAACAAAAAATGACAGTGAGGTACTTGATTCTAAGTACCCTCCTCTCACTGCATGGGATGTAGATGGAGTAAAAAGCCCTAATATTATTGACCGTTTTAAATTTTGGATTTCTACAACTAGCAGAAAAAAAACTAAACAAACTACAAAAAGAACCTCTACAAAAAGAAATAATAGAAAGTCAAAAATAAATAATAAAGCTAAATCAAACTCTAATAGAAAAAGAAAACCAACGTCAAATATTAATAAATCTAAAAGAAAAGCACCTGTTAAGAAAGCTGAGAACAAAGCATCTGGTAAGAAAATAGATAGAAAAGCACCTGTTAAGAAAGCTGAGAACAAAGCACCTGGTAAGAAAATAGATAGAAAAGCACCTGTTAAGAAAGCTGAGAACAAATCTAAAAAAACCTTTAAAGATAGTAATAAGTTGCCTAAAGATATTAAAAAGCC
>JABHDX010000119.1 GCA_018672815.1 Gammaproteobacteria bacterium
AATACTATGTTCTTAAATGCTGCCCTCGCCTATGAAGCATTATCAGATAAAATGAAGAAATTCTTATCTAAACTTAAAGCGGTTCATTCTATTGTAAAAACAATGAACAATGATGAGCTATTGGATAGTAATTCACTAAAGAGATTTATCATGATGAATGAAAAACTGCCACCAATTGAACATCCTGTTATCAGAACGCATCCTGAAACTGGAAAGAAATTAATATTTGTAAATGAAATATTTACATCTCATATTTGTGGCTTAAATACAAATGAAAGTGATTCAATTTTGCAGTTCCTATACAGACATATTCACAACCCTAATTTTCAGTGTCGGTTTATTTGGCAACAAAATTCAATTGCATTGTGGGATAATCAGATCACTCAGCACTATGCAGTTGCAGACTATAGCAGTCTTAGAACGATGCACAGACTGACTGTTGATGGAACCCATAAACCAAGGTAAATAATATGAAATACAATCTATTAGGCAATTCAGATTTAAATGTATCAGTAATCACTTTAGGTGCACTCAACTTTGGCTCATTCTGTGATGAAGAAACAAGTATTAATACTATACGAGCTGCGATTGATAATGGAGTAAATTGTATTGATACAGCCCCAACTTATGGAGGAATGCGAGGTAATTCTGAAGAAATTACAGCAAAAGCAATCAAAAATGATCGCGATAAAATTATTATTGCAACTAAGTTTGGTACTGATCCATCTACTGGAAGATCTTCGATTAAAGGTGGAGGTACAAAAAAATATATTACTCATGCTGTTGAAGAGAGCTTAAAACGATTAGGCACTGATTATATCGATCTATATCAAATGCATTTTCCTGATAATGAGACACCCATAGATGAGACATTAGAGGCCTTACATGAGTTAATTCAATCAGGAAAAATACGATATATAGGTTCTTCTAGCTTTGCCTCATGGCAAATATCAGAAGCTGGTTGGACAGCTGTAACTAAAGAATTTAATCAATTTATCTCCATGCAAAATCGATACAGTATCTTAAACAGAGACATGGAAAAAGAAATTGTACCTGTCTGTAAGAAACACAATGTTAGCCTCTTACCTTTTTTTCCATTAGAAAGTGGATTGCTAACAGGAAAATTTAAAAGGAATGAAGAGCCTCCAAAAGGAACAAGGCTAGCCTTATGGAAAGGTGCTTTCTCATCAGAAAGTAAATTCGATACCATTGATAAAATTAATGAATTTGGTAAAAAAATAAATAGAAATCTACTTGAGATCTCATTAGCATGGGTCGCACAACAAGATCAAGTTGGGTCAGTTTTGGTTGGTGCTACTAGTCCAGATCAAATAAAGCAAAACATCGATGCTATTTCATGGGAAATGACTGAAAGTGAGTTAGAAGAAGTTAATAAAGCCGTTCTAGGTAATTAGATGTCAAATTATATTGGTCAAGTTATTGGTATTGCTAGGAGAAAGACAAAAAGAGCAAGAATGGAGACACTCACCCAAGGCACTATTAGCAATGATCATGGTTTAGAAGGCGACTTTAGAGGTAAACCAGGTCCAAGACAATTCAGCATATTAACCGAAGAAGGTTGGAAAGAAGCTTGTAAAGAGCTATCACAAGAGCTTGATTGGACTATAAGAAGAGCCAATTTATTTATTAAAGGGTTGGATTTAAAAAAAACTGTAGGAAAGCAGCTTTCTATCGGAACAGTCACATTTGAGATCACCGATGAACTGGATCCATGCAGCAGAATGGAAGAGCAAGTCACTGGGCTTAAAAAAGCATTGACTGATAATTGGAGAGGTGGAATATTATGTCGTGTAATTAGTGGAGGCACTATAAATATTGATGATAGAATTACTTTGGAAGAGACTCCGATTTCATAAAATATTTTAGACAACAAAGAAGAATACAATCAAACCATTAAAGAAGACTAAATCTCTTTCAGAGATATTAAATATAAATACAAAAAATATTCCGATTACAAATATTTTTGATAACACGATTAATGCTAAAAAAAATGGTCTGTTTATTGCTCGCAAAGGATATCAACATCATGGTTTAGATTTTTTAAAAGTACTTAATAAAAATAATGTCTCAGCCATAGTCTTTGATAAGGAAGATGAGAAAAAATTAGACAGCCTAACAGAAGGTATCTTTGTCCAACCTGTCAAAGACTTAGAAAGAAAAATTGGGTCCATTAGCAAAAATTTTTTTAATTATGACGATAGTAATACAAAAATAACAGCTATCACTGGCACTAATGGAAAAACTACATCAAGCCATCTTGTTCACCAAGCTATTAAACTAATGAATAAAAAATCAGCCTTCATAGGAACATTAGGCTATGGAATAGAAGAACCTTATCAACAAACCTCTCTTACAACTCCTAATTGTATAGACTTACATGAAATTATTAATGATTTAATCAAAAAAAATATTGAGTATATTACTCTAGAAGCATCCTCACATGGGCTATCACAGAATCGTTTGTCTGAAATCAATATATCAACTGCAGCATTCACTAATCTGACTCACGATCATTTGGATTACCACAGAAATATAAAAGAATATGAAAACTCTAAACTTAAGTTATTCAATGAATTTCCTATTAAGAAAGCAGTTATTAACATTGATAACTATTTTGGGAAATATATTTCTAAAGCAATCTCTGGAGATATCGATAAATTAGACGTCTCCTTAGAAAAATCAACTTCTTCAAACTCTTTAGTCAAAGGATGTATTATTAAAAATGATCACAATGGTTTGGTTATTGATATACAAAGTGACTTTGGAAATGGACAGATAGAGAGTCCGTTAATTGGTAGATTCAATGCCGAAAATCTGCTTCTATCAGTGGCAATACTGTTAAGTGAAGACTTTCAATTTGATGCAATCATAGATGTATTACAAGACACACCCCTACCCTGCGGAAGAATGCAATTATTCCATGGATATGACAAACAAAAAATCATCATCGATTATGCCCATTCTCCAGATGCAATGGAGAATTGCCTTAAGTCTATAAAAGAAATTTATTATGGAAAAGTATGTGTAGTATTTGGATGCGGTGGTGATAGAGACCATAAAAAGAGATCCTTAATGGGAGCTGTGGCAGAAAAATATGCTGATGAAATTATTATCACAGACGATAACCCTAGAACAGAATCATCAGACCATATAATTGATGACATTTTGAAAGGGATTAACAATAAAAAAAGAACTCAAAGTATACCTGATAGGTACGAGGCTATTCTTTATGCTATAAAAAACTCTAGTTACAATGATATTGTTCTAATATGTGGCAAAGGCCATGAAAATAAACAAATCTATAAGCAAATATATAAATTCTCAGATCAAGAGTGTGTAGAAGAAATATTAAAAAATAAGTAATTAAATATCACAGAAGGACTTTCAATAAAAACACTTAAACAAACAATTAGTTCTTTTCAGTCTGAGAAGATTTTAGTCATTGGTTTAGGAGAAACTGGCTTATCTTATGCAAATTTTTTTGCTGATAAAGAAATTCCTCTTATTTTTTATGATGATAATAAGTTCCCAAGAAAATTAAATCAGATTAGACACCTATATCCAGATGCAAATTATTACTTAGACGGCAACATATGTACTGAGAATTTCACCATGGTATTGATATCACCTGGTATTTCTCCATCGCATGAGTTAATTCAACAGATAACTGAGAAAAGCATACCAATCCTGACCGATTTAGATATTTTCTGCTCATTCAATGATGCAAAAAAAATCATTATCACGGGCACAAATGGAAAAACTACAGTAGCAACTATAATTCATAAAATCCTTTCCTCTGCTGGGATTGCTAGTGTTTTAGGAGGTAATATATTTCCACCTATATTAGATTTAATAAATAAAAAGGGTGATATTTTTGTAATTGAAGCTTCTAGTTTTCAACTCCATTATTCAAATAATATTCATGCAAATATCTCAGTTATTCTTAATATTTGCGAAGATCATTTGGATTGGCATCCATCCTTTGATGACTATAAAAAAGCAAAATTAAAACTTACTAATTGCTCTGATGAGATGGTCATAAATACAGATGATGATATCACTCTTGATAATTCTAATATTCTCAATGTCTTAAATTATGGAATTGAAAATCAAGAAAGAGCTGATTTCACATTTGATAAAACAAAAGAGTCATCAACAATTACATTGCAACAAGAAAAATATCTAACGATTAATAACCCTTATCTAGATTTTTATCATAATAAGAGTAATCTTCTTGCTATCACTTGTATTTGCCACTTACTGAATATTGATAAGAATATTTTAAAAATGGAATTAGAAAACTTCAATGGCTTACCACATCGAATGGAAACAATTACAACCAATGATAATATTCAATGGATCAATGATTCAAAATCAACAAATTCATCTTCACTCTATGCAGCAATTAGCAGTTTTAAAAGAAATACTACCTTAATCATGGGTGGAGATGATAAAGGTTCTAAGTTCAATCAATTGCATATAAATCTAAGAAAATCCTCTGTTAAAAAAATAATTCTAATTGGTAAGAGCAAAAAACGATTTCTATCAATTTTAGGAAGTGAATTTAATTGTTCTATGGCTAATAATTTAGAAGAAGCAGTGAAAATAGCATCAAATTTAGCTGAAACAAGTGAGATTGTCCTCTTTTCACCGGGTTGTTCTAGTAAAGATATGTTTATAGACTATATAGACCGAGGTAATTGTTTTATAGAATCTATTAATAATTATTCTTCAAAAATATGAATCACCTTTCTCAGATGCAGCATATCCATATGATTGGTATTGGAGGTGTTGGCATGTCTGGTATAGCTGAACTCATGATGAATATGTCATTTAATGTTTCTGGTTCTGATATCACAAATAATTATTCAGTAAAAAGGTTAATAGATATTGGAATACCAGTAACAATTGGACATGATAAAAAAAATATTATAAATGCAGACATTGTTGTTTATTCATCAGCAATAAATAAAGAAAACTGTGAAATATTGGCTGCACAATCAAGCAATATCCCTTTAATAAAAAGAGCTGAATTACTATCATATTTAATGGATCTAAAAAAAGGTATTACCATATCAGGGTCACATGGCAAAACTACAACAACCTCGGTTCTAGCACATATATTTTCAGAAGCAGGATTGGATCCAACTTATGTTATTGGAGGAAAATTAAAAAGTGACCATGGTAATTCTAGATTTGGACTTGGAGACTACTTCATTTCTGAAACCGATGAGAGTGACAAATCTTTTCTATACTTCAATCCATTGTTTTCAATAATAACTAATATTGATCGGGATCATTTGGAGTCATACAACAATAGTATGAATGAATTAGAAAATGCTTTCATAGAACAAGCAAATAATACAGCTTTAGAAGGTTATGTAATAGTCTGCAATGATGATATTAGATCAAAATCAATTATCAATAAGATCAATAGAAAAATAATATCTTATGGCTTTTCCGATGACTCAGATATTAGAGCAAGCAATTATAGATGTGGCGTAAACACAAGTACTTTTAATGTAACGATCCATAGAAAAACAATGACATTTCCAATAGAAACAAGCCTGACTGGGAGACATAATGCTCTAAATATTCTTGCAGCAATAGCAATAGCTTACAAGCTTGATATAAGTATTGAAGATACTCAAAATGCTCTAAGATCTTTTTCAGGTATTTCAAGACGACTCGAACTCATAGGTGAATACATAAAGAAAAAAGTGATTCTGATTGACGACTATGGACATCATCCAACAGAAATAAGTAATACATTAAATACTGTCAGAGATATGTGGCCTAATAAAAGAATCAACTTGATTTTTCAACCACATCGATATTCAAGAACTAAAGACCTTTTAGAACAATATATAAATGTCCTTAACGATACCGATTATCTTTACTTACTTGATATTTATGCAGCTGGAGAAAAAACAATTGAAGGAATTGAAAGCAAAATACTTATAAAAAAACTTCATGAATATTCTTCAAGATTTAAAGGGATTTATATTAAGAATAAAACAGATTTAATATCTAAGATTGAAGCAGCTGAATTTAAGAATGATGTCTTATTAGTTATGGGTGCAGGAAGCATAGGAACATATGCTGCAGAGATTCATACACTGCTCGCAAAAAAATATAAATAGAAAAAGTGAAAATTAATAAATATTCATCCTTGGGCAATGACATAATTCTAGTGCAATCATCTAAACAAGATTTAGTAGCAAATAGCTCAACTATTCATAAATTATTAATGAATAAAAATATTAAGTATGACCAGTGGATATCTGTTAAGGCATTAGTTGACACTCAAAATAACTTTGGGGTAACTATTTTTAATCAAGATGGAAGTTCAGCTGAGAATTGTATGAATGGTGCACTATGCCTAGCTAAACACCTAGAAAAATCTTCCAAAGATTTAAAAAAAGAATTCAATATTAAAACTGTTTTTGGACAATGGATTATTCGATCATTAAAAAAAGACAGTTACTCAGTAAAAATGAAACTGCCCATCGCTACAATTTTGAATCAAAGAACAGTAGAAAAGAATGGCCTAGATCAGTGCAATATATCTTTATCAAATAATACCAACATTAATTTGTCATTGATCAACATGGGTAATCCACACGCTGTATTTTTCTCTAAGGACATTAAATCAATTCCATTGATCTCATGGGGTGAAGACTTGCAACAATCAAAATACTTCCCTAATGGGGTCAATTTAAGCCTTGCAGTGATTAAAAATAGAAAACAATTACATTTGAGAATATATGAACGAGGCGTTGGAGAAACAAAGTCTTGTGGAAGTGCAGCATGTGCTTCAGTTATGACTGGAATTAGGAATGGATATTTAGATCACAAAGTTTCTGTAGTTTTTAAAAATGGAACACTAAATATTAGTTATGATCAAAACAAAAATATGATTGAAGTCATTGGCTCAGTTGATGATTTAGGTGAAATCTGTACAGATTAATAAAAATTTTCCATGACTTGAATAATTTCAGCGCCTTGCATAACACTGCTACTTGGATAATGAGTTAAGACAATACAATCTTGATTTGCTAATAATTTAAATTGGATTGATTGTTCAGAAAAATAGTTCTCAAAATTAATACCAATGGCTAAAACGTCTCCCTGTTTTACAAGTTCTCCTGGTTTTGCAATAAAATCATAGAGTCCTGCTTGTTTTGCAAAATAGGACTTATAATCTTTCTTATTGCATTTTATAATTTTATATTCAGGCCTTGACTCGCTACTTTTAATGAGTCCTTTGTGGGAAAAATACTCTAGAATATACTCTAAATCTTTGGATGATTCCTCAATTGATATTCTTTCTTCTCCACCCAATTCCAATGTATAAGACTCAAAATCAATCATGAATTCCCTTCCCATATCCGAAAAAATATTACGAAGATTAACCCATGTTATAAAAGCTGCTTCATCCATAGAGCCACCAAACTTATCTCCAATAATGAGATGAAACGGAAAAGGTAAGGCGCTACTTCTCTCAGCTAAATACTCTGGTGCATACAAATACCTTGTTGCAACTCCAGCGGTATGAAGATCAAGAACATAATCAGCATTAATAGCAAGCTGTTGAAGAATCAAGTGAAGGTGGCCATTCTGATTAGAACCGTATTCAGATTCTTCGATCTGATCTTTTAGTAAACCATCCATCAGTTTTTTGTATTCCATATTGATGTCTGATTCACTGCTATTTAAATGTTGTTTTGCAAAGTGATGAACTTTCTCATTATTTTCAGTAAAATTAGAATAGCTTCGATTCCAATTATCGCCAGTTCCAGTATTAAACCTTCCATATGTGTATGGTCCCATTTTTGCATTTATAGCCATAGGATTAGCAGTAGGTACAATTCTAATAGAGCCTTTAATATCATTAGACTCTAAATAATTGATTAATTGATATAAAACTGCATTACCTTGATGTTCTGCACCATGCATACTGGCCTGCAAATAGCATTTAGGGCCCTTCTCTGGTCCTTTTATATCAATTACTCTAATGAAGTATTCATCTCCACTAGGAAGACCTTGTACTGGTATTTTATATTTATTAATCGTATTCATTAAACCAACCAATCTGAAGATTGTTGAACATCTCTCAGTATTGACAAATCACCATCTAAAAGTATAACTTCGGCAGGTAGATTATGGCAAAGAAAATAAGGCATTGACTCTGTAAACCCATAAGCACCTACTTGAGAAAAAACCAACCAATCATCAACATTAATATCCTTTGGTAATTGATAAACACCCATTTTATCTAAAGCTGTACACAAAGGTCCATGCACATGAAATTCTTCTAAGGATTGGAAGCTTTCTCTAAATAATTCACAAGGAAATTGATTGCCAGTTAATGCAGGACGAGCTAGATGATTAATTCCGCCTTCCATCACTAAGATTTTCTTTCCACGTACAGTCTTCCTATCAGTCACTTGGGTAAAATAATATCCATAGGGCCCAGTACAATATCGTCCAGGCTCTAACCAAATAGAGTCTAGTGCATATTCATTTCTCAGTTTTATAACCAAATCATTAACATCTTTAAAGTCAATTGCTATATCAGTTTTATCATAAGGTATCCCGATGCCGCCTCCTAAATCGATTACTTTAATATTAATACCAAGATTTTTTGACAACTCATTTAACTCTACAATTATTTTCCTCCAAATACTCTCGAGGTGTCCCATGTCAATAATATTTCCCCATTGAAAAACATGAAATCCGAGAATATTTATTTTTTTATATTTTCTAAAATCAACTTTTACCCATTCATCAGGATCAATTCCAAAAGGTGTAATTTGATCTCCGCCTAAAACAGATTCGCCTGATCCCCAATCCAATTGGACTCTTAGAAGTACTTTTTGTTTTATATTTAATTCACTGGCTATTTCGTTTAACCAAATCAACTGATTAATACTTTCTAAAACAATAATTTCAACATTATTCTCTATCAATACTCTTAGATAATCTTTTGTTTTAGATGGTCCAGTTGATAAGATTCTAGTTCCAGAAATACCATTACTAAGAGCTTGGTTAAGTTCACCTAAACTTGAAACATCAATACCAAAGGATGTATCACTGATTGCATTAATAATCGATGAGGCTGGATTTGATTTACACGCATACCACAGCTTTAAAGCATCATCCTTTATATTAATCATTGACTGTATATGCATTTTAAATGCATCAATATCATAATAAAAGAAAGAATAACCAAGATCCTCAATGACCTTACCTAACCCTATTTTATGGTTAAGATTTAATTTCATTTTATTTCCTATCTTAAGTACTCTTCTAGTTCAATAGCAGTATCAGTTTTAGCATCTCTATACTTGATAATGAGAGCACAATTAATCGATATATTTTGACTCCTAGCCCATGACAAATTTGTATTAATTGGTCGAGTACCAGAAACAACGATCGCACTCTCTGGAATAGCTTCTCCTTTAGAAAGCACTCGTTCATTAATACAATCATAAACAGGAATACCTTGTGATAAGACAACACCTGGTGCAATAATTGCTTTTTTTGAAACCTGAACTCCTTCAACAATAATTGAACCTGCTCCAATAAATGCATCATCTTCTATAATAACAGGGGTTAAGCCAATTGGTTCTAAAACACCGCCAATTTGAACACCTGCTGAAAGATGTACATTTTTTCCTATCTGTGCACAAGAACCTACCAAAACATGTGAGTCAACCATGGTTCCAGAATCTACATAAGCACCTATATTGATATATGAAGGCGGAACAACAATTACACCTTCAGCAATATAAGATCCAACACGAATAGAGGTTCCACCTGGTACAATTCTAATGTTTCTCTCTAATGTAATATTTTGTGTCGGGACACTATTTTTATCAAAAAATCCAGGATATCCTTGATCTTTATAATCAATTAATTCTCCTTCTCTGAAAGCCTCTAATATTGATTCTTTAACTGCAATATTTGCTTCCCATTTTCCATCAATCTTGTTTGCTGATCGAATCTCGCCACTTTCGAGAAGTTTGATAGCTTCTTTCCAATGCATTTTTTTCATTTATTGAACCTCATATATAGTTAAATTAGACCTAATTTTTCTAGCTCTTTATTTATCAGATCATGATTCTTCTTAGATAATTGTGTTAAAGGCAGTCTGATACCACTGTCTATCAACCCCATCTTAAGAAGAGCGTATTTTACTGGTATTGGATTTGATTGAATAAAGAGTTTTTTATTAATTTCACTTAAATGTTTATTAATTTCTTCTGCTTCTGGATCATTATTTTTTGCTGCCTCACACATTCTAGATACCATAAATGGCATTATATTAGATGTCACAGATATACTGCCATGACCACCTCTTTTAATAAAATCACATGATGATTCATCGTCTCCAGAGTACAAATAAAAATTGTTACTCTTTATTTCTGATGCACATAAATTATTAAGTTGATCGAAGATATCCATATCTCCAGTAGCATCTTTTAATCCAATAATATTGGGATGTGATGCTAATTCAGAAACTGTCTTAGATTCAATATGAACAGCAGTTCTCGATGGAACATTGTATATGATCTGAGGAACATCAACCTTATCAGCAATACTCATATAGTGTTGATATAAACCTTCTTGAGTTGGCTTATTGTAATAAGGAGTTACTAATAATACTGCATCAACTCCTAAATTTTTAGCTGACTCTGTAAGATAGATGGCTTCTTTAGTTGCATTGGCTCCAGTACCTGCTATTAAGGGAATTCTTCCGTTGACTGTTTTTACAAAATAATCAATTACCTCAAGATGCTCAGAGACCTCAATAGTTGCTGATTCTCCTGTAGTACCGACAGCTACAATACCTGATATACCGTTATCTATTTGCATCTCTACCAAAGATTCAAGAGATGAATAATCAATATCTCCATTCACTTTCATTGGAGTAACAATAGCCGTAATTGCTCCTGTAATTCTCATAATTCTATTTCCTTAAGTATAATTTTTATGTATTTTTATTAATTAATGTTTCGAATTCATAAATGCCTGGCTCTAGATCATTGAATAAATATGTTGCTGCCACGGCACCTTCAGCAAACACAATTCTATTATTAACCTTATGAGTAATGGTTAGTGTTTCATCTTGAGTGATTAGACTGACCGAGTGAATGCCTAAAGTATCACCTTCTCTAGTATGAGTAATCTCTATTGGGTGATCTAGTATTTCTGCAAATCTAAGAGCTGTCCCACTCGGAGCGTCTAATTTTTTCTCATGGTGCTCCTCATGAATTTTAAATTGATAATTAGGATAAATTGATTTTAGTTTACTAAAGTTATTACTTAAAATTTCATTGATTAGATTGATACCTATTGAAAAATTTGCTGATTTTATCCATCGACATTTAGCTTCTTTAATTTCACTCAATAAAGACTCATCCCATTCAATACCAGTAGTTCCGATTACAAGAGGAATCTGTGAATAAACTAATATTGGCTTCAATAATCTGAAAGTAGGAGCATTGACGAAACAAATAGCCACATCATAATCCTTCAAAGCTTCCGGGGTAATTGTATTTTGTGAATCGAATACGCCATAGGACAGTTTTCTTTCTTTTAAAAGATCAATAATATGGGAACCAGTTTTCCCTTTTCCTATAACGGCATATTTCAAAACAATCTCCTGCAAAAAAAAACCCAGCATTTAAGGCTGGGTGTCAAACGAAAAAAATAGACAACTCCCAGCTATATGGCTGGTTTAAGTTTAGCTTTGTTGTTCCTTAATATTTTCATCGAGGGCTCATTATATATATCCATCAGACAATGTATATAAAAATATTTATGCATGAATGCCTATTCTTTCTCTAAAGGGAGATTAGCACTATTCCATGCAAGCATATCACCATCAATATCTATTAATGTCCTAAACCCTTCATCTGATAAGCGTTCCAAAACTAATGATGCTCTTTTTCCACTTCTACAATAAACAACGACTGTCTCATTTTTATAGCCAGCAATAAGACTGGTGTCGGAGAGCAATAAATCATGGGGAATATTGATAGAATTCTTGATTCTTCCAGAATTAAATTCTTCAATTGTTCTCACATCAAGTAAAATAAAAGTTTGATCAGTTTGATCGAGTTCTTTCTTTAGTTCTTTAACGGTTAGTAGTTCAATGGCATGCAAATTAGAACTGAATAATAAAAGAATCAATAAAGTGAGTACACCTCTCATAATCTAGTGGATTGCATTAAGTATCTGATTAAGTTCAACTAAATTACCATCAGGATCATAGAATTTTGAAACACTGACTTTAATAACACTAGAGCCATCATAAGAAGGATACTCAGTATAAGTTGGTTCTTGTATTATCTCGATTCCAGGCATTGAAGTGACTTTAGCCCATCGACTTTCTAAATCATTGGTATTAAAAACTAAAACAGTATTTTGAGGAGTAAATCCTTCTTTGCGAATGGGTTTCTTTTTGACTTCAGCATTGGGGTTATTGTATTCATAATCCACCAAACCCAAAACACCAACTAAATCTTCTGTGGTTTTTAAGAAGATAAGTCGTATTTCCTTATCTTTTCTTTCTATAATCTGATCGTAAATTAAATCCATGCCAATTGAATCTCTATAGAGTGCTAGTGACTTCTCAATATCCCTTACAATCAAAGTCGCCCTTCTCAGAACTAAATCTTCTGCTGCTATATCATTAGTCGGTTGCTTCTTAGCATCTATATTTTCATCGCTAAATACTGGATTTACAAATAGAAACATTACTACTATTAAAATATACTTCATTGGATATCTCCTTTATTTTTTCCAATTTTCTTTAAAGTATGGAGAAAATAAAAATACAGGAAAAATAAAAAATAATTCCAAATAAATAATTTTTATAAAATCTATAGGGCCCTCAAATCCTTTAAAAGGAACTGGCTCAAGTTTATGACCAACACCTTGGATAATAATACTTAGAATAATTAAGAACACACAAGATACAGCAACTGTATAATTTTGAATAATAAGGCTATAAATAAA
The DNA here is from genome assembly GCA_018672815.1 of Gammaproteobacteria bacterium. The sequence continues at coordinate 13,051 of JABHDX010000119.1, forward strand.
GCCTATATTACCAGAGATGAAGGTTATAGACCCAATCATATGGATGATTAAATTGATTTTGTTTTGATGCAAATTTTGATAAAACTCTAAATCACTATTTTTAATCATTTTCATTCTTTTAACTTACTCATCAAATGCCTGCTCCATTAGTTTTAATTGTTGCAACTGAGTATTAATTGATTCTTGCATCTCAATCGAGATGTCTTTATTGTCAGACAATTGAGTTAGCCGATCTATAGCAATTTTCGTGTCACCTTTACTCATTGCAATTAATCCACCATACCATAGTGCTTCTGGATTGTAAGGCTCTATAGCAAGAGCTTGATTGATAAGGACCTCAATGTCTTCAGGAAAATTAGTGGACTGACTCATCAATCCAGATTCAACAAGGCCCAATAAAATAATAAAATCACCCTTAGGTGTAAGTTGATAAGCATTTTGAAAGTAATTAAATGCTTTGTCATACAGTTCCATTTTAAGATAGGCACTACCAGCTAGTTTTAGTGCTTCTATATCTTCCGGGTTATTCAATAAGTATTGATCCATTTCTTTCAAGATAGATTCAATATTTTTAACATCCATATTGGCTTCCCAATCGTAATTTGATATTTGAGAATAATTGATGAAAAAAAACAAAGTAAGAAAGCAAGCTACTAGAATGATTTGTAGAGCTTTCTTAAAAATTGGTAAAAAAAGTAATGATATTAGTAAAGATAAAAAAGAGATGACGATATATATTGAGTATTTCATTTGCAATCTAGTTACTTATTTTCCTATACCAACCAACTATAAGGATTAAAAGAATAATGGGAGAAATCCATAGAAAAAGTGTTTTTTCACTAAAAACTGGTTGATAGAGTACAAAATCCCCATAACGATCTAATAAATAATTTTTGATCTCATATTTTGTTTTTCCTGCTATCACCTGATCCAATATTTGAGCCCTAAGATCTTTTGCTAAATCAGCATTGGATTCTGCAATCGATTGATTTTGACACACCAAACACCTGACTTCTTGAATTATGGATTGGTACATTTCTTGTTGATCGGTAGTTGGTCGTTCATCAGCAGAGATTAAGGAATTAGAGGTCAAGAAAAGGAATATTATGGTTATTAAATATTTCATTGCTTTAATTCCTCAATTAGAGGTTGGATCTCATTGATCCAAATTGGCAGTGTTAGAGGTCCTATGTGTTTGTATCGAATAAAACCATCCCGATCAATTAGAAAGCTCTCTGGTGCACCATAGACACCAAAGTCTATGGCGGTGTTCCCTATAGGATCTGATAATATTTCTTGATACGGATTACCCAATTCATCCAACCATTGAATTGCAAGTTGATCTTGATCTTTCCAATTAATACCAATAATGGGTAGCTTAATCGAGGGTTCTTCTGCTAATGATAAAAGCAACTGATGTTCTTCCTTGCAACCAACACACCAAGTTGCCCAGACATTAATCAATGCTACTTCTCCTAAAATATCTTGATCAGTAACTGTAGTATTTTCACCCAGTCTAGTTAGAGAGAAACTAGGCATATTTTTTCCTATCAATGGTGATGGTATATCCATTTCATCTTGAAATAGGCTTTTTAATAAAGAAATAAAAAGAACTAAGAAAAAAATAATAGGTAAATATCGTTTCATCTTTAACTCATTAATTTAGTTAGTGGTTTAGTAAGATAGATTCTTACTAAGCCGCCTATAATCATAATCAATGGTCCCAACCAAATCAGTCTGAGCAAGGGCTTATACTGAAGATGCAAGCTCCAAGAATTTCCACCTAACTCTTCACCTAAGGCTACAAAAAGATCTCTGCGAAGATTTGATTCAATGCCAGCTTCAGTCATAGATGGCGAGTTAGTATCATAGATTCTTTTTTCAGGATAAATTATTGCTATCTCTTGTCCATCCAATGAGATTTCTACTGTTGCAATTTTCGCCTCATAATTAGGACCTTCACTATTATTAACCTCAACTAATTTAAAATTATATTCACCAACTTTTGTAGATTGGCCTAAACGAAGACTTTTATCAAAAGTTATCCCATAGGAACTAGTAACAGTGACACCCAAAATTGTTAAACCCAAACCAATATGGGCCAGAGACATAGGCAAGACTTTGATAATATCCCTGAATACAAAAGTCCCTCTAAAGATCGGTGAAACACCGGATATCAGTGTCCAAAAAGCTAAGATAATACCAATAGTCGTCAACAAATCTGCATAATCAAACATTATAAATGCTGTGACTAGGCCTGCAATTAAACTCAAACCCAATACCCATTTTATGCTGCTTATCATATTTCTGTTTGTAGAATTCCATGTGGAAAAAACACCCAGACCTATAAAAAAGACTAAAGGTAAGAATGGAAATAAAATCACAAAATTAAAATAAGGTGGTCCTACTGATATTTTTCCAGCATCTAACATTTCAATAATCAGTGGGTAAAGGGTCCCAATTAATATAAGAGCAGCGGCAGAGCATAAAAAAACATTGTTTAGCAGCAATAATGATTCTCTGGATAAAATCTCCAGCGATCTTTTTTCTCCTTTTTTTACTCTCATTGTATAAATAATTAAAGCACCGCCAGTAAGAATGCCGATTAAAGCTAATATAAACATACCCCGCTCTGGATCTGAGGCAAATGAATGTACTGAGATTAATACTCCTGACCTGACGAGAAATGTTCCCAACAGACTTAGCGAGAATGCAATGATCGCTAATAAGACACTAAATCCATTAAATAATTTTTGTTTTTCAGTAACTACTAATGAATGCACTAAAGCGGTAGCAACGAGCCATGGCATAAGTGAGGCATTTTCAACTGGATCCCAAAACCACCAACCGCCCCAACCCAATTCATAATATGCCCACCAACTACCCAATGCGATACCACCAGTTAGAAATAACCAAGCAGTAATACACCAGACTCTAGCAATACCAGCCCATTGATGATCATTGATAGTGACTAGAGAAGCGATCGCCAATGAAAAAGGAACTGCTAACCCTACATAACCTGCATACAGTATAGGGGGATGAATGGCTAAAGCTGGATCTTGTAATAATGGATTTAATGATCTGCCTTGTTCAGGGAATGGAAACAATCGCTCAAAAGGATTGGATGTATAAAGGATAAATAAAATAAAACAAAAACTAACCAATCCCATAATAGCAACGGCTCTTAATTTTATAATTTCAGTCTGACCATTAAATTTTCTAGAAAAAGCTAGCAATAAGCCCCAGAGTGATAATAGAAAAATCCATAATAATAATGAGCCTTCATGAGCTCCCCAAACAGCAGAAATTTTATATATATTTGGTAAATTAGTATTTGAATTTGATGCTATATAAAGCACTGAAAAATCATCAGTTAAGAAACTATAGGCCAAGCAAATTATTGCTACAAATAAAGCTGAAGAATGAACTGCGCTTAGATTATATACAACGCCTGAATGGATA
>JABHDX010000016.1 GCA_018672815.1 Gammaproteobacteria bacterium
CATTATTGCAACTACTGCCATCATTGCACCAAGAAGAAAGACTACATTCCAATCTACCGCTTCAAAAGCACCTTCTGGTGAATAAAAACCATATGATTGACCAACTACAAGCATTACTGCTGCGCCAAGCATGGCAACTTTGACTCTATGAAAACCATGCAGAGTCTCAGTAAATATACCAATAAAACTTAATGCAAGAATGATTCCAGAAATCATCATTCCATCATTCATTACCAACATGTGTCCTGTTTCCATCTAGTGCTCCAATTAAAAAAATAATATTCTAATATAAAATGACAAATTTTTTCTACCAATCGACCTTTTTATCACTGTTTTTTGATAACTTATCAAGATAACTTTTATGGTGTTTTAAATCATCTTGATTGGTTTTGAGTTTTATAATTGTTCTTTTTGAATAATCAAAATCTGTCAGTGCATCTTCTTGATGATCATCTGCTGCTTGTTTTTCACTGAAAAACCCAACCTGACCACCAGTCATTAACAAATATACATGTGCTAATAATTTTGCATCAATAAGCGCTCCATGGAGATCTCTGCTTGAAGTATCAACCTCATATCTTGTGCATAATGCATCGAGGCTATTTCTTTTACCTGGATGCATTTCACGAGCTATTACTAATGAATCTTGGATACTACATAAATCAGCTAATTGTTGTTTCATTCCAGCAATTAAAAACTCATTGTCTAGAAATGATGAATCAAAAGGCGCATTGTGCATAATAATTTCAGAATCACTAATATAGTGTAATAGATCATCCATTATGTCTTTAAAGAGCGGTTTATCAGAAACAAACTCATTGGTAATTCCATGAACATTAATACTTCCTGGATCAATTTTTCTTTCAGGATTCAGATACGTTTGGTAATCATTTCCTGTTAATTTCCGATCTATAATTTCAACAGCACCAATCTCTATTATACGATGCCCTTTTTGTGTTGAAAGACCTGTGGTTTCAGTATCGAGAAAAATCTGCCTCATAAATTACTCAAAACTGAATCTAAGCCTTTATTAGCAAGACTATCAGCCCGTTCATTTCCAGGATCTCCTGAATGGCCCTTGACCCATATCCATTTAACTTGATGTTTTAGGTTTAATGCATCCAATTGTACCCAAAGGTCAGCATTTTTGACTTTCTTCTTCTTAGCATTCATAAAATTATTAGCTTTCCACTTGTGTATCCATTCTGTGATGCCTTGTGAGACATATTTAGAGTCTGTATAAAGATTAACTTGGCAAGTTTCTTTGAGTGACTCCAAAGCTTTGATTGCTGCTATCATTTCCATTTTATTATTTGTAGTTTCTAAGTCCCCTCCAAAGAGTTCTTTTTCATTGCTTTTATTTTTCAATAAAACACCCCACCCTCCTGGACCAGGGTTACCTCGGCATGCTCCATCTGTATAGATATCAACTTGATTCATTCTTTCTCATTAAGATTAGGTAATTGAATAATTTATTTTAATGTAAAATATAATAGTATTCATTTAAATATTACACTATATTTTGGAGAGACAATATGGGTTTTCTAGAAGGAAAAAAAGCGTTAGTGACTGGAATTGCGAGTAGTCGTTCTATCGCGTATGGTATAGCAGAATGTCTCCATCGTGAGGGAGCTGAACTCGCATTCACTTATCAAAATGAAAAATTAAAACCAAGAGTTGAGAAATTTGCAAAAACCTTCAATTCAACTATTGCGATCCCACTAGACGTCTCTAGTGATGAAGAGATAAAAAATGCTTTCAAGAAATTAAATAAAGAATGGACAGATTTCGATATATTAATCCATTCAATAGCCTTTGCTCCGTCTGAGGAACTGCAAGGTTCTTATATTGACTCTGTTACTCGTGAAGGCTTTACTACAGCCCATCAAATTAGCAGCTATAGTTTTGCAGCAATGGCGAGAGAAGCGAGACCAATGCTCAATAAAAATGCTTCTTTAATCACCATGTCATATCTAGGAGCCATAAAATCTATTCCTAACTATAATGTTATGGGCCCATCTAAGGCGAGCTTAGAAGCGAACGTAAGATTCTTAGCAGCAGACCTTGGACCTGATACCATCAGAGTCAATGCAATCTCAGCAGGCCCTATAAAAACACTTGCTGCATCAGGTGTTAGTGGTTTTAGAGGCCTTCTCAAACATGTTGAATCTATAACTCCATTAAGAAAAAATGTCACGATTCAAGATGTAGGTAATACAGCCGCGTTTCTCTCTTCAGATCTTTCTGCTGGTATTACAGGAGAAACAATTTATGTGGATGCAGGTTATAGAAATCTAGGTATGACTTTTGATACAGAATAAGTCTGCTGTTTGATTAAAGATCGTATAAATCATTATAGAGCTTAGGATCCACTACAACTGTTGCATTTTCTTTCAATGTCTCTGCAAAAGCATCCAGCTCCATTGAGCCTATTTGCTCTGATATTTGTTGTTTTCCAGCCGTTCTTTCTTCATCACTAAATTTCTCTAATTTTCCAGGATTGATTTGAGTTAATTTAATTAAATAAATATTCTCAGAATCCTGCACATCAATTACTGTATTATTTTCCATATCTTGTTTTGTAAATTTAAATATAGGTTCGAGCAACGCAGATGGTATATCAGTATTAGAACGAATAACTGAATCAAACTCTATAATCTCTAAGTTATTGTCTTCAGCTAGATTCTCAAAGCTAGAATTTTTTGAAAAATTCTGAATCATTCCATTGGCATAATCTTCTGTTAATTTTCTTGCTTCTTCTTGTTCAAGAAAAGAAGTGATTTGATCCTTAACTAATGAAAAATCCTTCACCATAGGCAGCCTATGCTCAGCAACTCTGGCAACTAAGATTGTGTTATCAATTTCAAATACAGGTGTATTCTCTGTTTGCTCTATAGACACTGGATTGAACAGCAATTGAATTAATTCAGGGTCTTGATTCAAAAAGGTTGAACCATTTCTGGTCACATCATTGAGTGTTTGAATAGGTAAACCAAGCTTTAATGCAACGCTATCCAATTCATTGAAGGCTTGCAAAGAAAAATCATCCATTTGAGAAGCGATATTAAATAATTGATCTTCTGCTAGTAATCTTGAATATTCGAAACGAAGATCGTTTTCAATCTCATCATATGTTTGCTGTATACCTTCTTTTAATTCATTAAGTTGGATGATGTGATATCCAAATTGAGTTTTAACAGGTTCTGATACTTGATCCTTCTCTAGACTAAATAAAACGTCATCAAATTCAGGAACAAATAATCCACGCTCAGCCCAACCCAAATCTCCTCCGTTTTCAGCAGATCCTGGGTCTTTGGAGAATTCTTTTGCTAAGCTTGCAAAATCTTCTCCATCGGAAAGTCTATTTTTTATAGTTGTAACTAAATTTAATGCACTTTCTTCAGAAACTTCTTCATCGATTTGAATGAGAATATGTCTAGACCTCCTCTCTTCATTGCTTACAAAACGTTCTATATTTTCTTCGTAATACTCTCTTAAATCTTCATCATTGAATTCAACTGAATCGGCAATATCATCAATATCAACTGAGATGTATTCAATATCTATTTGTTCTTCTGTCATGAAAAAATCAGAATTTTCTTGATAATAAGACTCTATGTCTTCAGGTTTTATTGCAACATCTGTGATAAATTTTTGGTTAGATACTTCAAGATACTGACCTGAACGTTCCTGCATTTGTAATTCAACAAATCGTCTGAATTCACCGGCTGTCATAAAAGAAGTATCAATCACTGCTCTTCTAAGCTGGTTAATTTCTAGTTGAACTCTTAAATTATTCTCAAACTCTGCAGTAGTTGTTCCTTGGCTGGCTAGAATGGCTGCGTAGTTTTCCTTAGTAAAAACATCTCCTAATCTAAATTGAGGATTCTCTTTAATTAGCTGTATGACATATTCAGGACTTACTCTATAGCCTTGTTGATCAATATAATCCAACAATAAATTTCTTAATATAAGGTTCTCAGTAGTTGATTCCTTTATGGATTGCTCTAATATTTTAGGTACTTGGTCTCCAAAGACCTCTTGATAACGTTGCAACTGATTTGAAAATTCCTCTCTGTAATCAAAGAGGCTAATTTCCTTACTGTTGACTGTAATAACAATATCATTTTCTAATGGTGTCTGATCCATGTTGCCAAAACTAATGATCAGAGTTAATGATATCAAACCTATAATTAATATAGCTATCCAGCCTGTAAACTTCTCTCTAATTGCTTCTAACATAGGTTGATTCCATAAATTGGCGGACCGACGGGGAATCGAACCCCGAACACCGCCGTGACAGGGCGGTATTATAACCGTTTAACTACCGGTCCTAAATTTTAAAAAACTATAAGGATTTTAGACAATTATACTGAGATTTCAATGAGAATATAAATTAATGTATGAATTATTCTAAATTGAATTAGGTGGTGGGTGCTAACGGGATCGAACCGCTGACATTCGCCGTGTAAAGGCGACGCTCTACCAGCTGAGCTAAGCACCCATATGTCTAATGTTTAAAAACAAAGAAGATTGTGCCTGAGTTTATCAGGAACACAACCTTCTTCTTACTTTGGCTTAATTACAAGCGTCTTTTAAAGCTTTACCTGCTTTGAATTTTGGTACATTACTTGCTTTAATTTGAATTGCTTCACCTGTAGCTGGGTTACGACCCATTCTTGCTGCCCTATGGCTAACTGAGAATGTTCCAAAACCTACTAGTGCTACTGAGCCACCTCCAGAGAGTTCTCCAGCTACTGCAGAAGTAATTGAATCTACTGCTCTACCTGAGTCTGCTTTAGAAAGTCCTGTGCTTGCTGCTACTGCATCAATAAGATCACCTTTATTCATGTTATTCATCCTTTTATGAGTTTTTAAATTTATTCTCCGCCTTTATATGTAGATCCAGGCTTTGAATCGTTATGTCCAATCTATTTGAGCTTGAACATATAAGTTATACCAGTCCTTTGAAACCCTTGTCAATAAAGGGTTTGTATTATTTTTACAGATTAATGTGGAAGATTTGTTTGGATTGGTTTTTTTTGCTTTGATGAAGAACCAGATTTTACTCTTCCTACTTTAACCGTTGGTGGTTTTTCTAGAGCAATTTCTAGAACTTCATCAATCCACTTAACTGGAATAATTTCTAGATTTTCTTTGATGTTCTTCGGTATCTCTACCAGATCCTTAGCGTTCTCACTAGGTATTATAACAGTGGTAATACCTCCCCTATGAGCAGCCAATAGTTTTTCCTTTAAGCCACCAATGGGAAGGACTTCACCTCGTAAGGTTATTTCGCCAGTCATAGCCACATTTGCTTTAACTGGAATACTTGTCAATGATGATACTAAAGCAGTTGTCATTCCAACCCCTGCACTTGGCCCATCCTTAGGCGTAGCACCCTCTGGGACGTGAATATGAAGATCTGATTTTTGATGAAAATCCTCATCAATACCCAATGATTTAGATCGACTTCTTACCACTGTAGTTGCAGCCATAATCGATTCCTTCATTACATCTCCTAGCTGTCCAGTATTGATTAGCTTTCCCTTACCAGACATGACTGTAGACTCGATGGTTAAGAGTTCTCCACCAACACTCGTCCATGCCAGCCCAGTGACTTGTCCAATTTGGTTTTCTTTTTCAGCAATTCCATACTTAAATTTCTTAATACCTAAAAACTTATCAAGTCCTGTAGGTCGAATATGTATAGCTTTCTTTTGTGCCTTTAAGACAATTGATTTCACTACTTTTCTGGCAATTTTTGCTATTTCTCTTTCTAGGTTTCTAACACCCGCTTCTCTTGTGTAATGCCTAATAATAGAGAGAATTGCGCTTTTTGTAATTTTGATTTCGTCTTTCTTTAGACCATTGGCTTCAATTTGCTTGTCCACTAAATATTGGTCAGCAATATTTAATTTTTCATCTTCCGTATAGCCTTCAATTCTTATAACCTCCATTCTATCTAATAATGGAGCTGGTATATTTAGCGTGTTTGCAGTGCAAATAAACATCACATCCGATAAATCGAAATCAACTTCTAGATAGTGATCATTAAAAGATGAATTTTGTTCAGGATCCAATACCTCCAAAAGTGCTGACGAAGGATCGCCCCTAAAATCCATCGACATTTTATCAATCTCATCTAGTAAAAAAAGAGGATTTCTTACACCGGCTTTACTTAAATTCTGCATTACCTTTCCAGGCATAGCGCCAATATAAGTTCTTCTATGCCCTCTAATTTCAGCTTCATCTCTAACTCCACCTAATGACATACGAATAAACTTTCTTCCTGTTGCTCTTGCAATGCTTGACCCCAGAGAAGTTTTACCTACTCCTGGTGGTCCAACGAGACATAAGATTGGGCCTTTAATCTTTTTTGTTCTTTGTTGTACAGCAAGATATTCAGTGATTCTTTCTTTGACTAGCTTTAAGCCATAATGGTCTTCATTTAAAACTTTTTCAGCTTGATCTAACTTAACTTTTGCATTCGTCTTCTTTTTCCAAGGAGCGCCAATTAACACATCCAAATAATTCCTCACTACCGTTGCTTCTGCCGACATGGGTGACATCATTTGTAGCTTTTTTAACTCAGATGTAGCTTTCTCTGTAGCTTCTTTTGACATTCCAGAATCTTTTATTTGTTTTTCTAAATCTTCATTTTCATTATTAGCATTATCCATATCTCCTAATTCTTTTTGGATTGCTTTCATTTGCTCATTGAGATAATACTCTTTCTGGCTTTTTTCCATCTGATCTTTGACTCTACCCCTGACCTTTTGTTCAACCTCGATCATATCAATTTCAACATCTATGAGACCAATGACATACTCTAGACGTTCTTTGACATTAATCTGTTCCAGTATTTTTTGTTTCTCATCAAGTTTTAATGACATGTGTGCGATAATTGTATCAACCAATCTACCTGTTTCTTTGATACTAGCTAGAGTGCTGACTACTTCAGCTGGAACCTTCTTTGTGACTCTAACATAGCTTTCAACTTGCGAGATTAGTGTTCTTCTTAAGGCTTTAATATCCTTATCAGTTTCATCAGTTTGCTCATTTAAAATACAATAATCAGCTGTAAAATAATCTTCCGATCTAATTTCAAGAAGATCCACCCTAGACTCGCCTTCTACAAGTAGTTTGACAGTTCCATCAGGAAGTGTGACAAGTTGGAGGATATTAGCCAGGGTACCAACAGTATTTATATCTTTAATCTTAGGGTCATCAACATCTGATTTCTTTTGTGATGCCAGTAGTATTTTTTTATCCTCAGCCATTGCTTGTTCTAGAGCAACTTTGGACTTCTCACGGCCAACAAATAATGGGATCACCATGTGCGGATAAACAACAACGTCTCTTAAAGGAAGAAGCGGTTTATTTATAAGAATATCGAGAGACAAGGTTTTCTTTTCTTCTGACATAGGAATCCTAATAATTAATTATCTTAGTTAAGTTATAGGGTTAAATAAATAAATTTCAACTACTAATTGAATTAATGTCATTCGTTTACTTAGAGCTGGCTGCTTTTGTTTTTTTATTTAATTTTTTACTAGTAGCAGTATTAGAATTTGAATCTTTATTATAGACAAGAAATGGTTTTGATTTATTCATTACAAACTGTTGATTAACAACAACTTTATTCATTTTATCATCATGAGAAGGGATTTCATACATGGTATCTAGAAGTGTATTTTCTAATATAGTTCTAAGCCCTCTTGCCCCAGTTTTCCTTTCCATAGCTAATTCAGCTATTGTCTCTAAAGCTTCTGGTAAAAACTCTAATTCTGTTTGCTCCATAGCAAATAATTTTTGGTATTGCTTGATAAGAGCATTCTTAGGTTCCATGAGTATTCTAATAAGTGCATTTTTATTTAACTCAGTGAGTGAAGAGACTACAGGCATCCTTCCTACAAATTCTGGTATCAAACCATATTTAATTAAATCCTCTGGTTCAACTTGCTGAAAAACTTCTCCTATATTTTGTACCTCATCACTCTCTTTCATTTCAGCTATAAAACCTATGCCAGATTTATTGGTTCTATCTTTTATAATTCTATCCAATCCAGCAAAAGCTCCTCCACATATAAACAATATGTTTGAAGTATCTATTTGAATAAATTCTTGTTGCGGATGCTTTCTTCCTCCTTGTGGTGGAATAGATGCTGTAGTTCCTTCAATGAGCTTAAGTAATGCTTGTTGAACTCCCTCACCAGACACATCTCTGGTTATAGATGGATTATCTGTTTTACGGGAAATTTTATCTATTTCATCAATATAAATAATACCTTGTTCAGCTTTCTCAACATCGTATTCACAGCTTTGTAGTAATTTTTGTACAATATTTTCTACATCTTCTCCTACATATCCAGCTTCTGTTAGTGTTGTAGCATCTGCTATAGCAAAAGGTACATTAAGAATTTTAGCTAATGTTTGAGCAAGTAAAGTCTTGCCACACCCGGTAGGACCGATTAACAATATATTACTCTTTCCAATCTCTATAAAATTCTCATCACGAGGTTTAGGCTTATCATTCAACCTCTTATAGTGATTATAAACGGCAACAGAAAGTACCTTCTTTGCAATATCTTGATCAATGACATAATCATCCAACATTGTTTTGATTTCTTTTGGTTTATAGAGGGTTAGTGACTGTTCTGGATCATCAGTGCCTAATTCTTCATCAATGATGTTATTGCATAAATCTACGCATTCCTCACAGATATATACAGAAGGACCTGCTATAAGCTTTTGAACTTCGTTTTGTCCTTTTCCGCAAAAAGAACAATACAAAATTTTATTATCATTATCTTTTTTCTTGTTTTTGTCAGTCATTATAGAAACCTCAATCTTTGATATTTCTAATATTGTTTCTATCTGAAATAATTACATCAATCAAACCATACTCTTTGGATTGTTCAGGATCCATATAATTATCTCTATCAGTATCTTTGGCAATCTGTTTTACAGTTTTTCTAGTATGCTTAGCCAATATGCCATTGAGCCTTGATCTAAGGCTTAGAACCTCTTTAGCATGAATATCAATATCAGAGGCTTGTCCTTGGTACCCTGATATTGGTTGATGTATCATTACACGAGAATTGGGTAGGGAATATCTTTTCCCTTTTGCACCACCTGCTAGAAGAACAGCTCCCATGCTAGCAGCTTGTCCTATACAGATAGTGCTTACATTAGGTTTAATGAATTGCATGGTGTCATAAATAGATAAACCAGCTGTTATTGCTCCACCTGGTGAATTAATATAAAGAGAAATATCCTTCTCAGGATTTTCACTTTCAAGAAAAAGCATCTGGGCAATGATTAAATTTGCCATATGGTCCTCAATGGGCCCTACGGCGAAAATAACATTGTCTTTCAATAATCTTGAATAAATATCATAAGCTCTCTCCCCTCTTGGAGTTTGCTCCACTACCATAGGCACCAAGCTTAATTTTTCTTCTTGCATACTCACTTATAGATTTCTATTCATTAACTCCTTAAATTCTATTTCTTTTTCATTAAAAGTTGTTTTCTCACTCAGCCATTCTACCACTTGATCTTCCATCACCATTGATTTCAATTGATCCATAAGCTCAGGTGTTTGTTGATACATCTTACTAATTTCTTCTGAATTTGGATATGCATTCGTTATTTCTTCAAGTTTGGTTTTTACTTTTTCATCGTCTAGTTTAATTTCTTCAGATAAAACAAGTTCACTAACTAATAAGCCTAAGTGCACTCTTTCTTTGGCTAATTTTTCAAAATTATCCAAACTGGGAGCTTGTTTCTCATCTTCAATACCGGATTGCTTCATCCAATCTTTTTGCATTGCATGAGATTCACTATGAATCATTGTATGTGGTACATCTATCTTATTTTTTTCCCTTAGATAGTTCATTAAATTAGTTTTTAAATCAGTATTAATTCGCTTTTCTTTTTCTTTTTCCATACTGGATTTAATTTCTTCCATTAAATCCTTGGTTTCACCACTTTCAACACCAAAAGCTTTTACAAAATCTTCATTGATTTCAGCTAAATCCATTTCTCTAACTTCTTTGGTGTGTACAGAAAAGATAGCTTTTTTACTGGCCAGTTCTTTTTTGTGATATTCATCAGGAAAAGTAAGCTCAAATTCTTTTTTCTCATCAGGTTTGACATTCATAAGCGCATCGTCGAATTCAGGGAGCATCTGACCTTGTCCTAACTGCATCATGAAATCTTTAGCCTCTCCACCCTCAAACAACTCACCATCCACCTTACCTTCAAAATCTATCAGCAACTGATCTCCTGATTTTGAATTACGTTCTACTGATTTCCATTCTCCTCTTTGTTTTTGAAGATTCTCAATCATTTCATTGATATCTGTTTGAGTAATTACAGTAGATAGTTTATCGACCTTAATCTTATCCAAGCCTTTTAATTTAAATTCCGGATACAATTCAATGGAAGCAGTAAAAGTGAAGTCACTACCGTCAACAAATTGATCAATACTGACCTCAGGAGGTCCAGCAGGTCTTAATTCTTTTTCTTGAACTGCTTCAGCATAAGAGGTTTCTAAAAGTTCTGTTAGTATCTCTTGATTGACTTGATTACCATACTGCTGCTGTATTACGTTCTGTGGAGCTTTACCAGGTCTAAAACCTGGCAACTTAGCTTTTTTAGCAATTTGAATAAAACGATCATTCTTTTTATTTTGAACAATCAAGGAAGGTACAGTAATCTTTAGTTCTGTTTTCAGGCCGTCTTTTTTCTTAATCTTTATTGTCAATTCACTCATTTTTTTTCTCAAATAATTAATGGTGCGAAAGGAGAGACTCGAACTCTCACGGGTTGCCCCACTGGATCCTAAATCCAGCGCGTCTACCAATTCCGCCACTCTCGCATAAGCAGTAATTTAGGCACGAAATTATACATGATTTATTGAAGATATGACTAGAGATCATAAAATAATAATATTTCTAACTGTTTAGCTTTTTTTTTCTAAGATTAATACGAGAAAAATACTGAGAATTGAAAAAATTATTGCACCGACCAAAAGCATTTGAGGTAAAGCTAAATATTCTATCCCTGGAGAACCACTTACTGGGTTAAAAACTCTCATTAGATACCATAATGAAGAACTAAAAGAGAGGCCTAATGGGTTCAGAAGAGAAACCTTTATAGATAATTTAGAGTTAGCTTTTTTTATAAGAAAGTAGGTACAAAGTGAACTAATAGCAATGGGAATTAAATTAATAATGAATATAGTTGCTACAGCTTTCAAATCCACCTCTATAGCAAATAAAGAACAAAAAGAAGCAGTTATGGGTAATGCAATAAATGCAACAAGATTAAGTTTATTAGCAGTTAGTAGCATTCAACCATTCTACCTACAATCAATAAGTATGTGAAAATAAAAAGCCGCCCCTACGGGCGGCTTTAAATCCAATCAAAGTTTAAATTTAAAATCTATACTTTAACCCCATTTGAATTTGCCATCTTGATTGGCCATCATTATCTTGAACATAGTATGAGTCATCAGGATCAACTCCACTAATTTTGAATTTACCATCATCGGTAACTCCACTGACAAGGATTTGACGACTGGTATTATAAGCATATTCGAATACTCTGCCTTCCTCATCATCAAGCATATTAAGGACATTCAATAGGTCAAGATAGAAAATAAACTTATGATCTTCTACAAAAGATGGGATCTCTTGAGTAATCCTAATATCCAATCTATCAAAATCAGGATTTGTGAAAGCATTTCTAGGAGCATAAGTCCCTTTATACTTAGACAAAGCAGTTGAATTAATATGCGCCATCACAGCTGATGCAGTTGATGCAGAGCTGAATACAACATTATTATCATCAGCACCTGATGGTATATAGGCAAGACTGTAATCTGCAAAAAAAGCACTCCTACCTGAGCCACCCACTGGGCTGTAGCTTGGCTCATCAAAAGTGACACTGTATGGCTCACCTGATTTCTTCACATAAATAGCTGATATTCTTGTTTCATTATCACCAAAAAGCATCGTTCTGTATTCACCACCTAGAACAATTTTCTTATCCGACATGAATGAGGAACGTGCAGCATCCATGTTCTCGCCATCCCATCTTTGTGTATAACCATAAGCAGATTCCGCTTGTGCTGATGTTAATGGATAGACATCTTCTGCTTTCACAGAGGACCATGCACCAAAAAAGCTAATACCATTATCGAATGATTTTCTGACTGTGAAAGAGTATGCTTCTGCACCACCTAAATCAGTATTAGTCATATAGAAGTCACCAGGACCATGAGTATACGTTCCTCTTCCATCAGCTAAATAGCCAGTATTTGTTAAACCCAGTTCCTTATAGAAAATTCCTTTCTCAGTTTCATCATGATTGTATTCAAATGTTAACTCATACCCATTAGCTGTCACCAAGTCTAGAGCAAGATTCATTCTCCAACTTTGAGGCGCCTCAAAATTTGGATC
>JABHDX010000120.1 GCA_018672815.1 Gammaproteobacteria bacterium
CTGACGAAGAGATTCAGCTGTGCATTCCGGTGTATTACGTATCCTACTTGTAAAAACAACGACATCATCACTGGGGCGCATATTCATAAAATCGCGTTCAGTAACATAATCATTAGATAGAGCGACCAGACCAATTCTGTATTGGCCCGGTCCCTGGTCAAGTTCGGTGCTTTTACTCAAGAGTTCAAAGTTTTTGGTGTCGTTCATTTATAAAACTCCAGAGTAAGAAATCGCAAGGGAAAGAGATTAATAGCCATTGGTCTTGTTATATATAGGATATGGCAATTCTCCTTTCTGAATACGATGAATATTTTCAGCAATAGTTTTTGATGCAGAATTTGGATTACTTTGTCCCGCAATATGAGGCGTAATGTAAACAGAAGGGTGGCTCCAAAATGAATTATTTTCTGGCAACGGCTCTTCTGCAAAAACATCCAAAGCGACTGCAGAAATATGACCACTATCTAATAGAAATAATAAATCTTGCTCGTTAATAATTCCACCTCTTCCAATATTAATAATAAATGAGCCTTTAGGAAGAAACTCAAGCTCCTTCTGTGTAAGAATATTAGTAGTATTTTCAGTCAATGGAAGGACGTTGATTAATATGTCTGTCTTACTTAGGAAATCGCCAAGCTGCTCTTTACCATAGTAATATTTAATGTCCTCGAGTGGTGCCTTTTTATTGGCACCCCAGCCTATTACATTAAAGCATTGAGTGACTAATAATTCACCAATACTTCTGCCAATATTTCCTAAACCCATAATGCCAATTGTTCGATCCTCGGTCTGAATAGAGCTTTGCTGGATCCACTGGCGATTAGATTGTTGAATTCTATAAAGGTACTGGTCACTATGAAAATGTAATACCCAGTGCAATGAATGAAGACACATTTCATGGGTTAATTTTTTATCAACCAGACGAACTATAGGTAATCCTTTAGGCAAATCAGGGTCACTCATAATATGGTCAACCCCTGCACCTAAAGAGAGAATAGCCTTTAAATTAGGATATCTTTTTAAAATGCCACGCTGATGTTTCCAGACCACTGCAAACTCAACCTCATTCACGTCACCATCATCAGGATAGACCATTACATCCATATCTGGCATAGCCAATTGAAGACCCTTTGACCAGACCTCCATATCCTCCCAAAAGTCAGTTGATGCTAATAATATTGACATAATTTAAAGTGTGTTTAGAAAAGTTTCATATTGATATTTTAAATTTATTTCCTGAGTTCTATGTGATTCTCTTCTTCAATTAATCGAATAATACTTAAACTATAAAACAATGTATCATATTGTGATTTTTTTTAATAGCTAAATAAGAGCCGTAATGTGGAATGACAATCTTTATAAAACTTAATTTATCATGTTTATCAGCGTCTTAGACTTATTTAAAGTTGGTGTTGGCCCCTCAAGCTCACACACCATGGGACCAATGGTTGCTGCCAATGATTTTATGACGCATGTCAGGAATTTTGTAGAATCAAATTCTAGCATTGATACTTATCATATTAGATGTACTTTAAAGGACTCTCTAGCATACACTGGTATAGGCCATGCAACGGATAGAGCAGTAACTCTTGGTCTAAATGGATACCTGCCACATACTATCATTAAAGAAAATATGGATGAGTTGAGTGAGCGCACCTGGAACTCAAAAAGTATAGATATCAATAACACTCAAAAGGCAGCGTTCTTTTCAGAAGACGATATCATTTTTGACACCAGAAATTCAATGAAACAAAATCCTAACGGTTTGGTTTTTGAACTTCTAGACAAATCAGATAAGATGCTCATTTCTCATACCTATTTCTCTATCGGTGGTGGCTTTATATCAACTCTTGCTGAAATAGATAATATTGAAGCTCCAATTGCTGCAGAATTAAGCTCGGCTTATCCCTATCCTTTTGATAACTCCAATCAAATGCTAGAAATGTCTAAAAAGAATAATAAAACAATCTGGGAAATGAAGCTTGCAAATGAGCTAGAAAATATTCCTGAAGAAATACTTATTAATAAACTAGATGAGATATGGAATGCAATGAAAAGCTGTGTTGAAAATGGTCTCACTACAGAGGGTATGCTGCCTGGTGGGTTAAACACAAAAAGGCGGGCAAAGAAGTTACATGAA
>JABHDX010000121.1 GCA_018672815.1 Gammaproteobacteria bacterium
ACTGTTCTTTTCATCTGATTAAGTTAACAAAAATTCAGATATGTGATGAATAATCTGATCTGTATTGAGTTCAAAAATAGCTCCTTTTGTGTTTTCTAATTCTACATAATATGAATCCTGAATAACTTCATTTGCCTGACTAGTCGGCTCGGTTAGTGAACTCTGATCATTCAAAATAAGTGTCGGCTTTTTTTGCAAAAGTAAACGTTCTTCAGAAGGGTAATTAAACATAGAGTCAAAACCAAACCATCCTTTAGTAGTACTTTGTAATTGATCTGTAAAATTAGATACAGCTCTATCCAAAAGAACCCCTTCAGCACGATTAGTAACACTAAATTCCCACATAGACCTTAAAGATTCAATATTTTCATCCAAAACTGTCTTCCCGATTGAATCAAGCCTCTCTTTTCTATCACTGGTTTCAAAATATGGGTAAGTAACAAAGATCAGTTTATTGATCATTTTTGGTTCCATAACTGCTATTTCATTAGCAATAGCAGAGCCAGTATGAAACCCTAGAAGACTAATATCTTTATTAATGAACTTATCACTAATTAATTGATCGAGTGCTTCTATGACTGATCTAGCATAATCCTGTATTGATATAGGATTATTAATAGAAGCAGATTGGCCATAACCAATCATATCTAGGCAAAGAGAAGAAAAGCTTGTTGTTTCTGTAAGAGTTTTACAAAAAGTTTCATAATACCTTCCAGAATAAGGCATGGGATGTAAGCAAACGATAGTTTGACCTTTATTGGGGTAGATTTGTCCATGCATCTGACCTAAAGATGTATCTACATAAAAACGTTTAGAAGTGTTATTTGTCATTAATTACTCAAAGGCAACGGCTATAGATTTTAAGAAGTATATTTTTTAGTATTTTAATATTTTTATAATTTAATTATAACTATAAAAAAACCCCACAGTTAGAAACTGTGGGGCTATTTATTCTAGATTTATCTTTTTTTATAAATTAAATCTGTTGGTTAGCAGTATGATTAAAATTCATACATAACCCTAACGCCAAATTCTCTTTTATCACGGAAAGCAATATGAACACTTTCAACACCAAAGTTATATGAATAAGTACCAAATCTGACATAACCACTGGTATCAGCAATATTGTTTCCGCCTAATGGTGCGTCTTCATCAGTTAGGTTAGTCACATACAACTCAGCAGTCATATTTTCCATTCGTTTACCTACTCTTAAATTGATCTCAGTACCACTTGGAATTTCAGCTAGGTTGGTTGCTTCATCATAATAACCATCGTTATAGAAAAGCTCACCTCTAATATAAAGATTTGAGTCTGTTTCATAATTAGCAATTAACGATCCTTGCCATTCTGGATAACGAGGAGCTATTGAGCCTTTGACTCTTGAACAATCTCCGAAAACTGCTTGTATATCACCACAACCAGCACCATCAGGAAATTGACTTATTGTTGCATCAACATAGGCCAAACTAGTTTTAATCTCTAAGTTTTCAGAAACCAAGTAAGTTCCATCCAATTCAAAACCATTAATGTCTGAAGATTGACCATTACCACTAAAGTTAACCGTACAAACTACAACGTCTTCACTTCCTGCATTACAAATACCATCTGCTGTAATTTGGCCAAAACCAGAGTAAACCTGATCGGTTCTTTCCATTGAGAAAAGAGCAATGTTATAAGCTAATCGTCCATCTAGAGCAGTCTTCTTATAACCCAACTCATAATTTTTCAATGATTCTTCACCGTAATTCTCAAATATTCCTGGATTTTGAGCTTGAAACTCAGCAATCTGTCCAGCATTTCTTAATTTCGTAGCCACTTCTGGATTGAAACCACCAGGTAAGTTACCTTCGCTGTAGGTAAGATAAGCCATCGCATTACTTGATAACTGATTCTTAAAAGATATACGAGGTAATGTTGCTTTGAAAGTACCTGGTGAAAGACCAGGAGCTGTCAAATTAATTTTTGGCTCATCAATCTCATCGTCTTGTCTTCTAACTTCAGCTGTTACTGACATTTGATCATTAATACTATAATCAACCGATGCGAAAACACCTGTAGTTTTAGCTTTAATTAA
>JABHDX010000122.1 GCA_018672815.1 Gammaproteobacteria bacterium
CATTGCTAAATAAAAATACTGATAAAAGTAGTAAATGTTTCATTGTTTCTCCTCGATACTATAAATGGAGCGGGAAACGAGATTCGAACTCGCGACCTCAACCTTGGCAAGGTTGCGCTCTACCAGCTGAGCTATTCCCGCGTAAAGTAAGAGACTTATTCTAACTCTATCTTAAGATTAGTTAAAGAATTGGTTACCGTCATCCTAACGTCATCAATCCAATACTAATGAGTTTTTAAGATGCTTTTTTAGAGATATATATTTAAGGAGGAGTGCTATGATAAAGTAAATAAGCAACATTTAAATAATAAAATTAATGTATAAAATCAGGGGATAATTATGAATAAGATACTGCTAAGCATCAGCATACTATTGTTAGCTCAACTCTCTTTTGCGGGCCATCATGAAGAGAGTGAGAAAGCCACAGCAACTATCATCGGTTATGAAAAGTCCGATGAAGGTGAGAAGCTTGATATTATCGCCGGAGATATATCTGTCATCGATATCTGGGTTAAATACGTTGAAGCACACAACATACGAGACCTTGAGGCTATAAACAGCATGAATGCTGCTGACTTTGAAGGCAGAGCAGCCAACGGTGTTATCGTAAAAGGGACAGAAGCTCACTCTGCATTTCTAAAGAAATGGTTCGCAACATCTAATCCATCTTGGGAATACAGCTATGCAATAGCAAACGATGTACCTCAAAAAGATGGGACTATCCATCATTGGGTGACCTCATCCTACACATTGACCGATATCATCGATGGTAAAGAAGTTGTTTCTGAAGATTTTTTCGATGTACGCATTGAAAATGGTAAAATTAAATATATCTTCGTGGCCTCCAGAGCAGTAATTACTGAAGAGGAATAGATTAGCCTGTAAAGGCTTAACTCGTTCATATTAAAGCCCCTTAAGTTATAAGAGGCTTTTGCTCGGTAAACTCTCAAATCAAAGAATTGTAAGTATGTTAAAGAACATTGTTATTATAATTTTAGTAATTTTACTTAGTGCCTGTGCAAGCAGTGGAGGCAGTAAAAAATCAGAAGCAGTAGTTACACCACCTACTACAACATCTGAAATAGATGGGAGATTTCTATTTGAGGATTTTTCAAACAGTTGGGAAAATTATGATGGCGTTACTGTTAGATATACTTCTGCACCATTTCAACCTAGTTCAGATTTTATTAGTAATGATAAGTATAAGATTGCTGATTATGGATTTTTAAGAAAAATTGTTACAGGACGACATGATGGTGGAAACACAAATGATGGCTATGTAAACCCTGGTGCCTGGAGTGGTAATGCAGTATGGATAGAAGCAGATCTTAACGGAGATGAGCATATAGACATGTTTTCTGTAGGAAATTATGCAGGCATTGAACCCTGGAATCCAGATGCTTTATTGATGACATGGATTAATGATGGGGAAGGACACTTTATATTAACACCTGGTATATTTTCTGATGGTATTTTCCCTTGTATAAGCGACGGTAAAAATAATACTAATGTATTGAACTTATCTTGCGGAAGTGCAGAAGGTTATACTAATGGTATGTTAGTCGCTGACTTTAATGGCGATGGAATGAGCGATTATTATGATACCGGTATATTGTATTTAAGTAATGATGGTAAATTAGAAAATAAAGCAATTACTAACTTGCCTGATATGTTCTTCAAAGACCATATTGGAAGAGTATTTGTACATGATGCTGACTATGGCGATGCTAATAACGATGGCAATTTAGATATATTTTTACCTATGGGTGGCAGCACTCAAGCAGGTTACATGATTGACGGAAGTTATGCAGGTTGTGATGGTTGTAACGAACCTTTGCCTTGGGTCATGCTTATGAATGACGGTTCAGGAAACTTTGTAACTAATACAAATTTTAATGTTCCAGAAACTTTAGAAGACGGTAATCATTTATGGGCAACAACGGCCTCAATAGGAGACTTTGATAATGATGGTTTTGGAGATGTTGCAGTTGGTTGGTTTAATCCTTCAATAGTTCATCATTATGGCTATTCACAAAATAGTGCAGGAGCAGTATTTTTAAATGATGGAAATAATGATTGGCGTAATAGAGACACTATAGAACTACCTGCCAATTGGTATGGTGCTAATGGACTTGCAGTTGATATGGAAGTAATAGATTTTGATGAAGATGGCTGGCTAGATATTATATTAGGTGCAACAAGGTTTGAACCAAACTATGTAGGTACAATTTTACAGTTCTTTAAAAATATAAATGGCATTAGCTTTACTGATGTAACTACTTCTTTACATCCTAACACTTCTAAATACGAAACAGGTGGAAGCAATATTGGTAATGGGCAAGGTAAAATTAAAACATTAGATTTTGATCATGACGGAGATTTAGACATAGCTCATACTAATTCTACAACCTATATATTGCTTAACAATGGAGATGGTACTTGGTCATTTTATGATGACTTTATAGATTTAGATAATGATAGAGTTTTATGGCCTATTGAGATAGATGGTAAGTTTCAGTATGACTTTATTGGAAGTAACGTAAGTTGCAATGATGCAGATACTGAATGTATAACAGACTTTTTCCAAGTGTTAGATCCACCTTTAGAAGAAATGCAACACGATATAGTGACAAAGCCAATGGGCTACGCAAATAATATTTTTGAAAGCACAATGCTACTTAATGATATTAGAAATCAAAGTAAAGGTAATAGAATTTTTGGCAAGCAATTAAATAATACCAATATCACTGGTTATAGTTACAGTAATTCAAATGGTATTGGTTTATATGTTGCTGATTTTTCAGGTACACATGAAGGCATAGTAATAGGTACAGATTGGGAAGTAAGAAATTACCATGCTGGTATAAGTTATAGCAGAAATGAGTTTATTGGCTACAATCAAACTAAATGGTATGGAGTAGGAAAAGCAAATTTAGAAACAGAATCTATAAACACATTTGTAGAATGGACTTACAGTTTCACGGATACATTATTCACTAAAATAGGAAGTACGATGCATTACACTACTGTGAAAGAATTTAGTGAAGAAGAGAGTATATATAATGTTCATATTGATGAATTTGATATGTTTATAGTTAGTGTATTTGCAGATTTAAGCAAAGTAATTAATACAAAATATGGTACTACATCTTTAACACTGGGTGCTCAGTATTATGAAACAAAAAAACTAGACATAGTTTTTGCAAACCACTTAACATATCAATACAAAAGAGATACATATTTAGGTAGGTTTAGTATTAACCACTCTTTTGGTTTATTTTATTTTAATGCTGAATTAGATACTGAAAATAATGAAATTTATCAGTTAGGCTTTAATCTAAAATTTTAGTAATTAAAACAATGTTCTTATTTATCATTTCCCTAAATAATGCTGATATGAGTATGAAATGTTTCATTTTCAGATAAAGTTTAACCTTGTAATAAAACTATTGATAACGCCAAATCCATAAAGATAAGTTAAAATAATCAAATGAGAAAGATTTTTTCAATGTTTATACTTTACGTATTCATAATATTGAATACTTCTGCATCCGATCACGATATATATACAATAAATATAAAGGATGATAATCCAAAAAATATTTTGTTCGTCGGGAATAGCTATCTTTATTATAACGATAGTTTACACAATCACTTTAAAAGAATCGTCGAGGAAAAATACCCGGATTATGATGGTGGAAGCAGTGTTAAATCTGCAACCATTGGAGGGTCAAGATTAAAACACCATAATATGGATCATTTACTAGGATCTAAAACAATAAGTACAGTAGATAAATTTGATTTAGTTATACTCCAAGGTGGAAGTGGTGAATCACTCTCAAAAACAGATCGAGAAGAATTCTTCAAGACAGCAAAAACACATACTAATAAAATTAAATCATCTGGAGCAGATGCTGCATTTTATATGATTCATGCGTATGTTAAACCACATAAAAACTATTCACCCACTCTTATTCGAGTCATAGAAAAGATGTATACAAAAGCTGGAAAAGATAATAATACATTGGTAATTCCAGTGGGTTTAGCATTTGAAAATGCTTATAAAAAAAGACCTGCTATCAAGCTACATAAAATAGATGGTACTCACCCTGATATTTTGGGTACTTATTTAGCTGCATGTGTAGTCTATGCAAGTATCTATAAAGACAACCCTGTTGGTATCAGTTATGACTACAACGGTGTAATTAACTCTGAAGATAAACTATTTCTTCAAAATATTGCATATGAAACAGTTCAGGCATATTTGAATTAAATGAAAACAGTATTAATCACTGGTGGAAACAGAGGACTTGGGCTTGAATTTGTAAAGCAATATTCACAACTGGGTTATAAAATTATTGTCACCTGTAGAAATCCCAATGAAGCTAAAGAACTTAATACTTTAAAAGAAAATTCGAAAACAGATATCAAAATACATACATTGGATGTAACAAACCATGAAGAAATAGATTTATTGTCTAAATCACTATCAAATAAGCCGATAGATATCATAATAAATAATGCAGGTATTATTGGTCCATTCCCAATATTTGAACATATTGAAAAACAACGTTTCACAACAATGGATTACACAGTCTGGGAAAAAGTACTAAGAACCAATCTCTTTGGCCCAGTTAAAATTTCTGAGTCCTTTCTAGAAAATATAAAAAATGGACAAGAAAAAAAAATAATCTTTATTTCCAGTACAGTGGGATCAATCAATGAAGGCAAAGAATCTGCTTACGCTTATGCAACAAGTAAAACTGCATTGAATAAAGCAATTTCATTAATGGCAGAAAACTTAAAAAATGAGAATATTCATGTATTAGCTCTATGTCCTGGTTATGTTAAAACAAGAATGAATGCTGGTGGAGCCAACCTTGAGACTGATGAAAGCATCAAAGGAATGATTAAACAAATTGATTCACTTGATGAGTCAAATACCGGTACTTTCATTAGGTACAACGGTGAGTTAATAACCTGGTAATCGCTTATGAAATTGACTAATTCAATCTCGAGTATCATTGTTGGAGTGAGAGATATGGATGTTGCTCTTGATCTTTGGATTTCCACATTTGGTTTTGAAATAGTAGAACAAAGAATAGGATCAGATCCAGACCTATCAAAACTTTGGGATCTGGATGAAAACGAAATCGTTCGTCAAACTCTTGTGGCTACACCGAATATGACAATAGGAATGCTGCATTTTGTTGAATTTAACAATCCAAGCCTAGAAGTAAGACAGTCAGCCTCCTCCACTGACCTTGGGCCTAAAAATCTAGACATTACATGTAGGGAACTTCCCAAAAGATACGATGAACTTCTATCCTTGGGACATCAATTTAGATCAAAATATATTAACTATAAAATTGAATCTACTAATGCTGATGTTTTTGAAGTACAGATGCCGGGACATGACTCTACAAATATTATTTTCATGGAATGGTTAGGGGAAAAAATTACTTTATCGCCCAAAAACTATGGTGGTATCACCTCATTAGTTACTGTGGTTCCAGACTTGGAGGTAGAAGCAAATTTTTATCAATCAGTTTTTGGATTAAAAGAGACTATGCATGAAGATCTATTTGGCCCTCATGTGGAAGCAATGATTGGTCTACCTAAAGGTGGTGGGTTAATTCTTAAACTACTAGAAGGGGATGAAACAGATCGATACGGTCGAGTAGAATTAGTTAATTATGTAGGTGCAGAAACACAAGTTGATCGTTATAAGATTGCAAAACCCCCTGCCTTAGGAACTCTTCATTGCACTTTTAAAACAGATTCAATAAACACCTTTGGTGAAAAATTAGATCAAATGGGTATTGAGAGTCAGTGCAATGAAAATCTTGATCTTATCTATGGAAAAAGATCAGTATATTCCATTTCGACTCCAGCAGGACTTAGAATAGATGTAATGGAATAATGAATCTAACCCAATTCATAAAACAGTGGTTCTAGTAGAACAATATATTTTTAGAAATTGAATGAACTAGGATCTTTGTATCATTGTGAAAACTTGAATAATATTTTTTCAAGAATGATGCTCATCTTTGAGATCTTTTTCAATATCCTCATGATCACCAATCATAATATGAGATTTACTCTTAGTCACATACTTCTCCAAAAAAGGAATTAATAAAAGTGGCACTATACCTCCCAATACAATTCCAAAGGTTCGAGGTCGCATGGTAGGATCTAGAAGTGATGCAACTAAATCTGCAATTACATGAGCAAGACAGGCTCCAATAATGCCTGCAATATAGCCTTTAGTAGCATTTTTTAGTAATCGATTAATACTCCAGCCACTATAAAAACCTAAAAGAACCAAGCCAACATGGACAAAACCAAAAATGAATCCTGGTAGTACAGTTCCATTTTGCATAAATCCTATACTTTCAAGCAAATGTTCCATCGGTTATCCTTTATAATAAAAGAGTAAAAAATTATGTTAAAACAAATTAAAAGATATTATCCATTATTCTTCTTTATAACGACAATTCTATTTGTAAGCTCTAGCTTTGCAAAAGGAATTCATTATCCAGAATCTAAAATATCTGACATTAAAGATAACTACCATGGGAATATTATCGATGATCCATATCGTTGGCTTGAGAACTTAAATTCTAATGAAACAGTAAACTGGATTAATGATCAAAATTCTTTCAGTAAAAAGTATCTAAATACTTACGATGAGATCAATCAATTCAAAGATATACTGAGTAAAGCTTATCAAAAAGAGTCTAGGTCTGTCCCTTTTAGAAAAAAATCAAAATATTTCTATTATTTAAATAATGGCAACTGGCAACAAAGTAAATTATTTTATAAAAACAATAATATGGGCGAAAAAATACTTCTTCTTGACCCTAATTTATTATCAAAAGATGGAACAATTGCACTGAGTTCCGTGAGTGTTAGTCCGAATGCAGATTTTATTGCTTACTCGATATCTGACGGGGGCTCGGATTGGAGAACTTGGAAGATCAAAAATATCGAAACAAACAAAACATTAAGCGATGTAATACGTTGGTCCAAATTTAGTGGTGCAGAATGGAAAATGGATAATTCAGGATTTTTTTATACAGGTTATGATGAGCCAAATATAGGTGATGAATATGAAAGCATTAATACAAATCAAAAATTATTCTTCCACACACTTGGACAAGAACAATCCAAAGATGAATTAATCTATGAAAGACCTGATCATCCTGAGTGGGGATGGGGAACTACAACTAGCAAGGATGGTCAATTTCTAATACTCCATGTTAGTGAAGGAACTGATGAAAGAAATCGAATATTTTATAAAGCACTACAAAAATCAAACAGTAAGATGATTGAATTAATTCCAGACCTAAAAGCTCAATTTAGTTTTATTGGAAACCATAATTCTATCTTCTGGTTTTTCACTGATTTAGATGCTCCAATGGGTAAAGTCATTGCAATCGATATCGAAAAACCGGATGAAGAATTTTGGGAAGAGATAATCCCAGAAAGTTCAAATGCATTGACAAATATAAGAGAAATTAAAGATTATCTAATCTGTCAATATCTTAATAATGTCTCTAGTGAAGTGATTTTTTACAACAAAAAGACTATGAAAAAATCATTAATGAAAATGAATGATGAAGGAATTATTACTAATCTTTCAACTGAAGTGGATTCAAATATTATCTATTTTTCACATACCAACTATATAAAACCTAATGAAATTTTTGAATACAACTCCAATAGTAAAAAATTAAAAAGCCTTTGGTCAAAAAAAGTATCTGGCTTTGTATCCGATGAATATTTGAGTGAAAAAGTGTTCTATGACAGTAAAGATGGAATAAAAATACCCATGTTTATCTCACATAAAAAAGATCTAATAATTGATAGCAACACACCATTACTGTTATACGGTTATGGTGGTTTCGATATATCTATATTGCCAAGCTTCAGTGAACGTTATTTTGCATGGATGAAGATGGGAGGAATTGTTGCAGTACCAAATCTGAGAGGGGGCGGTGAATATGGAGAGACATGGCATCAACAAGGGATGCTTGATAACAAGCAAAATGTATTTGATGACTTTGTTATGGCTGCAGAATATCTTCATAAAAATAATTATTCAAAGCCAAGTAAAACAGTAATCAATGGACGATCCAATGGAGGTCTTCTAGTTGGAGCAACATTGCTACAAAGACCGGATTTATTTGGAGCAACACTACCTGCTGTTGGGGTAATGGACATGCTAAGATTTAATAAGTTCACAATTGGTTGGGCTTGGGAAAGTGATTACGGATCGCCAGAAGAAATCGATGGGTTTAATACTTTGATTAAATATTCTCCCTATCACAATATTAATAAAGGAGTATGTTATCCACCTACGCTAATAACCACTTCTGAAATTGATGACCGCGTTGTACCTTCTCATTCCTATAAATTTGCAGCAAGGCTACAAACAGCTCAAGAATGCAATAATCCTATCCTAATACGAATAGAAACAAGAGCTGGGCATGGAGCAGGAACTCCTAAAGATAAAACTATTGAATATATTTCTGATATCTATGGATTTGCTCTTCATCACTTATTAAAGAATTAACTCAAAATAATGAATTATTTTTATTTAGCATCCAATAAATAAGTATCAAATCTCTCTTCGACAATATTTAATGGAAGAGCTCCCTGTTCTAATATCACATTATGAAATTCTTTGATATTGAAAGACTCGCCCAATTCTTTTTGAGCTTTTTTCTTCAATTCTAATAGTTTTAATTGACCAATTTTATAGGCCAGTGCTTGGCCAGGCATAATCAAATAGCGATCAATCTCATTAATAATATCTTGTTCAGTTTTCGCAGCATTGTCTTTAAAAAAATCTATGGCTTTTTGCCTACTCCAACCTTTGTAATGCATTCCTGTATCAACAACCAATCTTACCGCTCTCCACATATCATAAGTGAGGGCACCAAACTTAGAATAAGGATCCCTATAAAGACCCATGTCCTCTCCTAAACTCTCACTATAAAGACCCCAGCCTTCAACAAAAGCTGTATAGCCTGAGTATTTCCTAAAATTTGGAATGCCCTCTAATTCCATGGCTAAGGCAATTTGTAAATGATGTCCTGGGACTGCTTCATGAACAGAAAGAACCTCAATCTCATACTTTGGTCTTACCTCAGGCCGATATAAGTTGACATAAAAATAACCCGCTCGAGAACCATCGGGTGATGGGCTCATATAGTAAGCTGTAGTTGTATCAGGGGCTGATTCTTTTGGTATCGCTTTAATACCATAAGGTGCTCTTGGTAAAGTTTCAAATAATTTTACTGTCAGTGGATCTATTTTTTTTGTTGTAGCAAGATAGGCCTGAAATAACTCTTCTTTTGTTTCATAGTAGAATTGAGGATCGGTTCTTAAGAAATGAAGAAAGTCATCAAAACTTCCTTGCCAATCAAGAGATTCAATGATTTTCATCATCTCCTGTTTTATTCTAGTGACTTCATTTAAACCTATTTCATGTATTTCATTGGGAGTTAATTCAGTTGTTGTATGAGAATTGGCTAAATGCTCATACCACTCATACCCATTTGGCAGATCATAGAGACCAAAAGTCTCTCGTGAAGAAGGAAGGTATACAGCCGTAAAATACAGATCTAAATCGATATAAGCAGGAATAATTTTTTCTTTAATGAGATGCCTTGCTTTGTCCTGAATCTCATCTTTATTATTAATTTTATCGGACATGTCTGAAAAAATATTATAGAA
>JABHDX010000123.1 GCA_018672815.1 Gammaproteobacteria bacterium
CCTGGAACTTGTTCAAATGTATCTATAAAGCTTCCAATATAGCGAATTCCAATATCACCAAAACTTGTATCAACATTGTAATAAACTCCAACATCAAAGCCCTCAATCGTCCTAGTTGCTAAGTTCAGATAATTATCCTCAACGTGTTTTACATTTCCAAAAGGACAGACTCCTGCTGTTGCAAAATAAGCCGCTTCATCAGCATCTGGAGCATCTCTTACAACGGCTGGATTACCAACGAAACTATCACAGTTATTAGTACCATTAGCAAAACGAAGAGCCATGTCTTGAACAGTATGATTATCTCTACCAAAGAGACCAATCGTATTTTCTTTTTCTATAGACCAATAATCAGCTGTGATGGTTAAATCATCCACTTGTGGAGGAGAGAAAACAAAACCAATAGAGGTATTATCAGATTCTTCAGAAACCAGGTTGCTGGCTCCTGTTGCTTGTCTTTGCATAGAGAGTCTTGAATTAAGGTCATCTTTATCCAAACCATTCAACTGCTCTACTCGATACATAGCATAATCATTCCGCGTGCCAGATCTAACAACAATCTTTTCATTGATCTGAATAATATTAGGTGCTCTAAAAGCTGTAGAAGCTGAGGCTCTAAATAAAATACCATCGGTAATTTCCCAACCTATTGCAATTTTGCCAACAAGTGCTCTATCCACATCAGATAAATCTTCATAACGCATTGCTACTTGGGCATTCACATTCTCAGCAAGAGGAATCTGAGCTTCTGTAAACAAAGACATCACATCACGTTTACCGTAAACATCGCCGGTTGGACTTGAATTTACAACATCCGAAACTTCTGGATACGTATCACTCTCATAATCAATATAATTGATTGTGCCGTCTAATCTTGGGTCACGATCATCAACAACGGTTTCATGCCTGTATTCAAAACCAAACATCATCCCAATTGGACCTGCTGGCATTTCAAATACTTCATTGTTAGCTACTTTAAAGTCAAGCATGTTTAGTTCGCTTTCACCTTTTCTATAGACATCGATAAGAAGTCTTTCAATGTTTGAGTCAACACCAGCAGAAAAAGGATTATAGGCAGCTGCAGTTGAGTCCCACAGTGCTTCTTTCAAGAGAGTATTTGAGATTCTATCTTTTGTAATATCATCACTAGTTGCTTTCGAAATAAGTAAAGCTCCTTCCCAATCCCATTCATCAAAACTACCTCTAAATCCTTGTAATAATCGATAAGTTTTTTTCTCAACTTCAACCCTTCTCATTTTTTCTGCAAATCGGTAGTTGTCTACGTAAAGTTGTTTTCCAGAAAAATGTGCTGTCCCATCTGCTAGTTTCATTTGATTAAGCCAATAATTATCAGGTCCAACTCTATGCTTTACTGATGAGAAAGGAGCCGAAGGATGTCTAGTAATTTTATAATCGGATGTATAAAAACTTGCTTCTGTAAAGGATTCTATTCCATTCCCTAAATCATGATTGATATAAACAAAGACATTGTTTCTTTGTAAATCAGATCTTGCATCAGTAAATCCCCAAAGATTGTATCGTTCTGTGCCATTACCATCTTGAGCTATACATGTACCATATCCTGTATCAAATACTTCACCACCCTGGCTGGATCTATTACTACATCGAGAATCCCCCAAAGGAAATACTTCAAACTCGCCGTTAGAATCTGTAAAGACATGGTTATAAGGATTGCTACTACCATGTTCACTGGATGTAACCATATCAAACTGGCCATAGTTATTATTTACACTTGTGTTTCTAAAGCTAGTTGAATTTGCCCATGGAGACCCTGCGGGAAGACATCTTCCTTCTGGGTCAACACCATCAGCTAAATCACATGTCGTCCATTGTCTGTGATCAGAATTACCCCATCTTGGATCTTCTTGCGCACTGATCGGTTCTCGATCATAGTGATCAAAGAAAATACTAATATTGGTTGCTCCACCATTAAAGTTTTTACCAAATTTAGCTGTAAATGTTTTATCTTCAGCATCAAAATTATCAAACCATCCAAATTTAGTTCTGAACTGAAATCCTTCATAATCTTTTTGCAGTACATTATTAACAACACCAGCGACAGCATCTGCACCATAAATAGCAGAAGCACCATCACGAAGAATTTCCATTCTATCAATGCCCCAAACAGGCACTAAATTTGAATTAACAGTCATAGCAGGAACATAGTCACCACCAATTAATTCAGTCTGGTAGCCAGGAGAATTGACTAGCCTTCTTCCATTAAGGAGGGTTAATGTATTACCAGTACCCATATTTCTTAAATTATAGGCACCCATATCACCACGAGCTGAATTAACACCGCCTGATGCATTCTCAGCTTCATTAAAAAGGTTCATTCCATTTTCAGCAATATTCTCTAGCAACTCCTCACCAGAATCTACGCCCAAACCTTCAATATCTTCTATACTAATAACAGAAACAGGAAGAGCTCCAGAAATCTTTGCACCTTTAATTTGTGTACCTGTGACAGTTATTTCTTCAACTTCTTTAGATGAATCTTCTTGGGCTAGAACACCCTGTACTGTGAATAAAAATAATACTGTTATAGTCCATATTTTTGAATATGATTTATACATATTTCCCCCTATGTAATTTTATAAATAATTCAATATATCACACAACCCAGAAATCTAGTTGTCACAAACTATTCTTCTTTATTGATAAGGTATAACTTTATGTTATATTTAAATATAAATTCTATCTATGGGATACAATGAGAACAAGACATATTGAAGTTTTTAATAGCATCTATAAAACTGGTTCAGTAACATCTGCTGCCAAGCTCTTAAATGTATCTCAGCCCTCTGTGAGTAAAGTTTTGGCTCATGCAGAGCAACAACTTGGGTTTCCTCTATTTGAAAGAATTCGCATGAAATTAGTTCCCACTCCTGAAGCGAATATTCTTTTTAAACACACTGCTGTTATGGCAGATGTATTACAAGATATCAATCAGATATCAGAAAGTCTGACTGAATTTCCTACTGATAGACTCAGGGTCTCTTGCACCCCATCACTAGGTATTAATTTTTTACCTAGAGCTATTGCAGAGTTTAAACAAAATAACCCGAATGTGAGCTTCGAAATCTCAACTCTTCATTACGCTGATCTAAAAAATAAAATTAAAGATACTTCTTTGGATATAGCTATAGCTCAAGACCAAAAAGAAGATGAAGAAATTGGTTTATTGCATTTAAAAAAAGGTAAATTTGTCATGCTTGAATCTAGAAATAATCATGTGAAAAACTCTAAACCATTACCATTTATAAAACTCAGCTCTAAAAGTCCATTAGGCAAGAAGCTCGATCAATATATTGAACGAAATAATATCAATATCATATCCACTATTACTTCAGATAATTATCAGATGGCTGGAGCAATGGTTAAGAATGGGTATGGCTTTACTATACTCGATGAATTCACTGCTAACTTAAGCCAATTTAGTGGATTAATCATTAAACCATTGATACCCAAACTTGAATTTAAGATTGATTTAATGTTTTTAAAAGAAAAGCCCTTAGCTATAGCGACAAAAAAATTCATGGAATTCTTATCAGAATTCAAATAAAAGATATAGTATCCTAAAACGAATTTTCTTATAGCATAAGTATTGATGTCAAATAATAAAAAATCAAAAGTTGGATTTTTAGTTGGATTAATTTCAGCAATTATAATTCTCATACTCCCTGATATTGAATCACTTCCAGAAGAAGGTAAAAAAGCAGCAGCTGTATTTGTTTGGATGGCTGTTTGGTGGGCAACAGAAGCAGTGCCCATTGCTATAACTGCATTAATCCCCCTGGTATTTTTTCCATTACTTGGCGTTTCTAGCATTGAAGCGACTGCTGCACCTTATGCTAATAAAAATATTTTTCTATTCCTGGGTGGATTTTTCTTATCCATTGCAATACAAAAATGTAACTTACATAAACGAATGGCATTAACAGTTCTTAAATTCACAGGCACCAGAGGTAAATCCATCATTGGTGGTTTCATGTTAAGTTCTTGTATTCTGAGTATGTGGATTATGAATACATCAACCACAATTATGCTTCTACCTATTGGTTTAGCAATTATAACTGTTATCAATGAATCAATGGACGAATTAAGTCCTGCAGATAAAATAAATTTCCAAGTAGCTCTACTATTAGGTATAGCTTATGCAGCAAACATAGGGGGTATTGCTACTCTCATAGGAACTGCACCCAATATGGCTCTTAATGGTTTTATGGAAGAACAATACGATGTCTCCATCTCCTTTTTGGATTGGATGAAAGTAGGTTTACCGGTCAGTATGTTACTTCTTCCACTAACCTGGTTAAGTCTTACTCGATTTAGTTTTCCTGTTAATTTTGAAACCTCTACACAAACCCAAGAAACGATTATCACTATGAGAAATAACCTTGGGAAAATAACAACTTCTGAAAAAAGAGTGTTTTTTATATTTATTTTTACTGCCTTACTCTGGATTTCTAGATCCTCAATCAATAACATTCCAGGTCTTGAAGGGCTTAGCGATCCAGGCATTGCAATGTTATGCGGTTTAATTTTATTTTTAACCCCAAGTGGAAGTTCTAATGACAATAATCTACTCGAGTGGAAAGATGCTGAAGCAGGTGTTCCTTGGGGAGTTTTATTACTATTTGGTGGTGGATTATCCTTAGCTGCTGCTGCACAAAGTTCAGGATTGGCCGCATGGATTGGAGGCTCAATGCCAACAGGACTAAGTATTTTCTTGCTGGTACTCCTGTTTACAACCTTGATTATCTTTTTGACTGAATTAACTTCAAATCTAGCAACTACAGCAACTTTTTTACCCATCGTAGCAATCATTGCAACACAATTTGGATTCAATCCATTACTGCTCACTGCATCGATTGCGATAGCGGCAAGTTGTGCATTCATGTTGCCTGTTGCCACCCCACCTAATGCAATTGTTTTTGGATCTGAGTTAATCAAAGTACCTCAGATGATGAGAGCGGGTATAGCTATAAATTTTATAGCTATTATTATTGTCTCATTGGCAGGAATTTATTTAGTTCCTTATTTCTTAATATAAATTGAACAACTTTAATCACCTTATGATAAAAACAATATGTATATTCGCAGGTTCAAGTTTTGGGAAGCGAGAAATATATAGCCAAACAGCAAAAACGCTTGCAACTTCAATTGTTAAAAAGGGATATCGTATTGTATTTGGTGGAGGTAGCAATGGCCTGATGGGAGTTTTAGCAGACGCTGCAGTTAAAAATAAAGGACATATAACAGGCGTGATAACAGAGCAACTCCATGATATTGAAGTTGGTCATAAAGGTTTAACAGAGCTTGTTATTGTTGAATCAATGCATGAACGAAAACTCGAAATGGCAAAAAGATCTGAAGCGGTAATTTGCCTCACTGGAGGTGTTGGAACTTGGGAAGAATTTTTTGAGTCACTCACTTGGAATCAATTAGGTATTCAATCCAAACCAATAATTTTACTCAATATCGATGGCTACTATGACCCATTAAAAACTTTTATTAAACATGCAGTTTCTGAGGGTTTTTTACCTCAATCAACATCTGATGAACTTATTTTTTCTGAGTCTATTGATGAAGCATTAGATATTGTTGATCATTTTGTCCCCAAGGATAAATCTAAATGGTATGAGCGACTCAAAAAATAAAAAAAGGAAATAACATGACACAATCCAAGAGTCTTATGGGTATTGCAATCTCATTAATCATCGCTGCATTAATTTTGTTTGCTGGTAGCCAAGGTAGTTTAAGTTTTCATGGTCTGCCGCTATTTGCTATATGTGGCATCATTGGTTTTGTCTTGCATTGGGCAGTTTTTATACCTTCGTATATATTTCAAACTGAACATTATTTTGACTTAACAGGTTCTATTTCCTACATTGCCACAGTATTTTTGGCGATTCTTCTAAATTCATCTCTGGATTTAAGGGATCTAATTATCTGCTCAATGATTATTCTATGGGCAGCTCGACTAGGCTCATTTTTATTTTGGCGTGTTAAAACTGTCGGACAAGACAGTCGTTTTACAGTTATGAAAACAAAGTTCTCTTGGTTTCTGCTGACTTGGACGTTGGGAGGACTTTGGGTTTTAGTCACAATGGCAGCAGGTCTTGCGGCATTAAGCTCAAATATGACTATTGAATTGGGTATCCTTGGATATCTAGGGATCTCTTTATGGTTATTTGGTTTTATTATTGAAATCATTGCTGACAATCAAAAGACACAATTTAAAAAAGATCCAAACAATCAAGGTCGCTTTATTACTACAGGTCTTTGGTCATGGTCTCAACATCCAAATTATTTTGGTGAAATTGTACTTTGGTTTGGTTTATCTCTTCTCGCACTACCAGTTCTGAATGGGTGGCAACTAGCAACTCTAATTTCACCTGTTTTTGTTTACTTTTTGCTTACAAAAGTTAGTGGTATCCCAACCTTAGATAGGATCGCACTGGAAAAATGGGGTTCAGATTCAGAATACAAAAACTACATCAACAGAACATCCAAATTACTGTTAGCCCCTCCAAAGAATTTAGATTAACTCATTTGAAAATAAATAATATCGCGTTTAGAAAAAATGTTTTTAGTTGCTTTCTATCCTAAGGCTGCCTAATCTCATTGATCATTTCAATAATTTCATTGGGCGGTGGTTTTGTAGAAAATGAAATCAAAAAACTTATAAACAAGTTTAATAGCATCCCAATAAAACCAATGCCTTCCGGTGAAATTCCCAAAAACCAATACTCGCTAGAATTCATTTCCGGAAATAAAAATTTAAAATAAATTATATAACTAAGAGTAAAGATAAGACCTACTAACATTCCAGTAATTGCACCTTGCTTATTGATTTTCTTTGAGAATATACCCATACATATAGCAGGAAATAATGTTGCAGCTGCCAGCCCAAATGCAAAGGCTACAACTTGAGCCACAAATGCTGGAGGGTAAATACCAAAAAGACCTGCAATAATTACTGCCACAAGGATCGAGAGCCTTGCAAATAGAAGCTCTTTTTTTTCACTGAGATTTTTTGCAAATGTTTTCTTTAAAAGATCATGAGAAACAGCTGTGGATATCACTAAGAGAAGTCCTGCTGCTGTTGATAACGCTGCTGCTAGTGCTCCAGCTGCTACCAATGCGATCACCCATGGAGGTAACTGAGCAATTTCAGGATTAGCTAACACAATAATATCTCTATCTATATAGACTTCATTATTATTGTCTTTGCTTGCAGCATTAGTGATTAATCGCTCCCCATAAACTCCTTTCTTTTCATTAAATTTTGGTTTGACAGGCTCAAATGCATTCCCATTTGCATGTTGTATTTTTCCATCATTATTCTTATCTTTCCATGCAATCAAGCCTATATCTTCCCAATTTTTAAACCACTTGGGGGCATTCTCGTATGAAACATTATGCGTTGATTCAAATAAATTCAAACGAGCAAAAGAAGCTACTGCTGGGGCTGTTGTATAAAGTATGGCAATAAAGATCAAAGCATATCCTGCTGATTTTCTTGCTGCTGCAACATCTGGTACGGTAAAAAACCTTACGATAACATGAGGTAAACCTGCTGTTCCCAGCATCAGTGCAGCAGTTATACAGAAAACATCAATAGTGCTTTTAATCCCTGAAGTGTAGGGTTCGAATCCAAGCTGGGTCATGACACCATCCAATTTACTCAATAAATACTGAGGATCATCTATCACTTGATCTCCAAAACCTAATTGGGGTATTGGATTACCTGTAATTAAAATTGATATAAAAACAGCTGGCACTAGATAGGCAAAAATAAGCACACAATATTGTGCGACTTGTGTATAGGTAATGCCTTTCATACCCCCTAGAACAGCATAGAAAAAAACTATACCCATTCCAATCAAAACACCTGTATTAATGTCAACTTCCAAGAAACGTGAAAATACTATGCCTACCCCTCTCATTTGCCCTGCTACATATGTGAAGGAAACAACAATCAAACAAATCACGGCTACAATTCTTGCAAACGATGAATAATAACGAGTGCCTATAAAATCAGGGACAGTGAATTGTCCAAATTTTCTTAAGTAGGGAGCTAATAGAAGTGCGAGCAACACATATCCGCCTGTCCACCCCATCAGATAGACGGATCCATCTCTACCCATAAAAGAAATAATACCGGCCATTGAAATAAAAGAAGCGGCAGACATCCAATCTGCAGCTGTTGCCATGCCATTGGCAATAGGATGAACACCTTTTCCAGCGATATAAAAATCACTGGTGGAATTAGCTCGAGAACGAATCGCTATATACAAATATATTCCGAATGATATACCTACAAAAATATAAGTTAATAACTGAACCGACAATTTAGCTCTCTTCTTCTTTTTGGTTTTTGAATGCTTCGTCTAGTTTTTTCATTTGGTTTATATAAACAAAAATTAAAATTACAAAAATATAAATGCTGCCTTGTTGTGCAAACCAAAAGCCCAATTTAAAACCAAAAAAAGTATATTGATCTAAAAATTCAACAAAAAGAATACCGCACCCATAGGAAGCTAAGAACCATACTGATAATAGTCTTAATACTAAACGAAGATTTGCTTTCCAATACTGATCTAATTTCAAATTTTTCTCAGTCATCATTACTAAAGATATTTACTCATCATTTGACCTACAGTGGTAAGCGCTTTAAAGGGCCTTATGAATACTCTTAATTCAGTCAATTTATGTTCTTCATTCCATATTAAAAAATCAACACCATTGATGTAGTGATCGTTTATTATTGTTTCAAAAGATAAAAAAGCAGTACCTTCTCCTACCAACTCTTTTGTATATTTAAATTGGTCATTAGCAATAACAATGTTTGCAGCATTCAAATATTTAGTCACTTCCTCTATGCCTAAGATGGGCTTAAAAACAAAAGGAGAAAAGAATGCAATACTATTATCTAAGGCATCGGGGTCGACGAATTTTTTATTAATACAATCATGCCATTTATCAATTGCAGTCTGTCTCATAGATTATCTTTTTTAATAAATCTAACATAGACATATACAAAAAGTGTGACATACATACATCCAGCAAAAACACCCAATGCAATATCTTGTGTCGATGGATCTATGACAGCTGCTACAAAATCACTAATAGCATTACCAATAAGTGCTCCAAATAATGCACCGTAAACTCCTTTTCCTCCGAGTCTTTTCTCTATATCTATTCCAAATACTGATAGTAATGCTAGGATTCCATTATCGATTATTCCAAAGATATCGCCGTTGAAGAAAATATTTTCAGGCATTGAATCACTCCTAATTAATTTATGTTTATTATTATCTGTGGATTTCCACAACTGTACAAGATTATTAGTCTGCTTTAAATAAATTATCCATATTACGAAAAGACTTGAATTCAATAGCATTACCCGAAGGATCTCTTATAAATGCTATGGCTTGCTCTCCCACTTCTCCCTTAAAACGAATAGTAGGCTTAATAATAAAGTCAATTTTTTTCTGTTTAAATTGCAAAACAATAGTCTGAAATTGATCCCATTCAAAGACTATACCAAAGTGAGGCACAGGAATTTCATTGAAATCAACCTGATTAGATATCTCATCAGTTGATTTAGAATTTAGGTGGCAAACAAGTTGGTGACCGAAGAAATTGAAGTCAATCCAAGTATCACTAGATCTTCCTATCTTTGCTCCAAGAAGTCCATGATAAAAGAATTTTGCTTCCTCTAAATCATCCACTGGTATAGCAAGATGAAATGGGTTTAGTTTGTCCATACTCATAATATTTAGACGTTAGTTTGATGAAAATCAACCCTAAATCGCATCTTTTCCTTTCTCACCAGTTCTGATTCGAATCACTTCTTCCAGATTAGTCAAAAAGATTTTTCCATCGCCAATATTGCCTGTTGAAGCTGAATCAACAATTGTCTCTATCGCTGACTCTGTCATTTCATCTGTCACTGCTACTTCTATTTTAATTTTTGGAAGCAAGTCAACTTGATACTCTGCACCTCTATATAATTCTGTATGTCCTTTTTGTCTTCCATAGCCTTTAACATCGGTCACAGTGATCCCTTTAATCCCTATATGCATTAGACTTTCTTTCACTTGCTCCAAGGCATATGGCTTAATAATTGCAGTAATTAATTTCATAAATTTATCCTAAAATTTACTAGTACCTAAAGTGTCTAATGGTTTCACCTGTCATTCCAATTTCTGTCATAGCATTGATTCCAATATCCAAGTGCTTTTGAAGCCAGTTTTCAGTCACTTTTTGATCGGATTTTCCAGTTTTGATGCCATCGGGTGTCACTGGTGTATCTGATACTAAGAGCAATGCTCCTCGAGCAATTTGATTATAATGCCCAACAATAAATATTGTAGCTGTCTCCATATCAATGGCTATAGCAGTGGTTTCTCTCAGCCTATCTTTAAACGTTTTATCATGCTCCCATACCCTTCTGTTGGTTGTATAAATGACACCAGTTCGGTATTCAAGGTTTTGTTCAATGACCTTCTCTGACACAAACTTATGTAATTTAAAGGATGGCAAGGCTGGGATTTCAGGAGGATAATAATCATCACTTGTTCCCTCTCCACGAATAGCTGCAATGGGTAATATTAAGTTACCAATTTCTGAGGATTCTTTTAAACCACCACACTTTCCTAGAAACAGAACACCTTTAGGATGTCTAGCTGTCAGTAAGTCCATAATAATTGCAGCATTAGGAGAGCCTATGCCAAAATTGACAATACTCAATCCCTCTGAATTTGTAGCTGCTTGCATAGGTCTTCTAAGACCTTTAATTTCGCAATTGAACATTTCAGAAAAACGTATCACGTAGTCGCTGAAATTGGTTAATAAAATATAGTCACCAAATTCATCAATTTCCATTCCAGTATATCGAGGAAGCCAATCTTTTGTAATGGAGAGCCGTTCTTTTGAAGATACCATGAATTATCTTCTCAGGTTCAAACCAAGATATCAAGAAGCATTATTTTAATTTTTATAAAATTCTGCAGTTTTTTTCAACATCATTGACGCTAATAACAACTTCTTACAAAAGACTCTTAGTCAGGGGCAATACTTTTGCATAGGATAGATTTATGAATAAAATAGACAGTACTATAAAACTCAAGAGCTAAAGCTATATTTCTTAGATTTGATTTGCATTTCTTAATACTTATCCTTAGTCTATAGATCATTTTTGATCTTAATATTACTGGGAATTGAATGCTATGAAAAAGATATTGATAATATGTTTATTTAGTCTTACGACTAATCTAAATGCCCACCCTATTGATCAAAGCAAAGGCAAATTTGAAGATAAGTTTAGGCAACTTGATGAAGTATTTCCAGGTCCAAATCAATACAGAGCTGCTACAGGTGAACCAACTAATGAATACTGGCAACAACAAGCAGATTATGAAATAGATATAGAA
This sequence comes from Gammaproteobacteria bacterium, assembly GCA_018672815.1. The sequence goes on from JABHDX010000123.1 coordinate 11,469, forward strand.
CTTTTTGAAGATGAAAAAAGATTGAAAGGATCCGAAACTATTAAATATACCAATAATTCTCCCTTAGACTTAAAGTACATCTGGATCCAACTTGATCAAAATATCTTCAAAAAAGATTCCATTGACTATCAAACAAGAACTATAGCCAGCGATAATAAAATTAATTTCTCTACCTTAAGAAATACTAATTTTATGGATGAATTCGAGGGTGGAATTCAAAACCTTAGTATTAAAGTGAACGGTTCAGAAGTACATACAAAAATTGTTGGCACCATGGTAAGAGTTGATTTAAATCAAAAGCTTACGATGGATGAAAGTATTCTTATCAAGATAGACTGGGATTTTAATATTGGTGAAACCAATGCTCTAAGTTCTAGAAATGGCTATGAAACATTTGAAGATGGCAATGACATATTTTTGATTGCACAGTGGTATCCAAGGTTAGTTGCATTCAGTGATTATGAAGGCTGGCATAATAAAGAATTCATTGGAAATGGAGAATTTACTCTGGAATTTGGTAATTACGATGTATCTATCACAGTACCTTCTGATCATATTGTTTCTTCAACAGGAGTTCTTACAAACTCTGAAAAGATTTTAAGCAAAGAACGTAGAAAAAGGCTAAAACAAGCAGAAAATTCTGTAACTCCCATTTTTATAGTTAGTCCAGAAGAAGCTTTAGCAATAGAAAAAGAAAAATCTCAATCTAAGAAAACCTGGCAATTTGAAGCTGATAATGTACGAGATTTTGCTTGGGCTTCATCAAGAAAGTTCATATGGGATGCAGCAGGCTATAAACAAAATTCAAAAGATAACCCTTTAGTTATGGCGATGTCTTTCTATCCTAATGAAGGAGAACCACTCTGGTCAAAATACTCTACAGAAGTAGTTATGCATACCATGAAAATTTATTCAAAATATACTTTTGATTACCCATATCCAACTGCACAAAGTGTCAATGGGCCTGTAGGTGGAATGGAATATCCTATGATCACATTCAATGGGCCTAGAACTGTGGCTGATGAAAATGGAATAAGAACCTATTCGAGAAGTGAAAAGGAATTTCTAATTGGAGTTATCATTCATGAAATTGGTCATATCTACTTTCCCATGATTGTTAATTCAGATGAAAGACAATGGACATGGATGGATGAAGGATTAAACACTTTTCTACAATTTCTTGCTGAACAAGAGTGGGATATTGATTACCGCTCTGATAGAGGAGAAGCAAGATGGATTACAAATTATATGTTGAGTAACAATCAAGTTCCTATAATGACTAATTCAGAATCATTACTTCAGTTTGGTAACAATGCATATGGTAAGCCTGCAACAGCTCTGAATATTCTCAGAGAAACAATTTTAGGGAGGGAGCTTTTTGATTTTGCCTTTAAAGAATATGCCAACCGATGGAAATTCAAAAGACCAACCCCTTATGACTTCTTCAGAACAATGGAAGAAGCCTCTGGAGTCGATCTTGATTGGTTTTGGCAAGGATGGTTTTTTTCCACTAATCATGTTGATATATCCATCGAAAAAATATCCAAGGGAACATTGGATACTCTTAATCCAAAAATAGATTCTGAAAAAGATAGGGAAGACCGGAGTAAAGAACCCGAAGCATTAGCAGATATTAGAAACACACAAGAAGGGATTATTACAAAAGTTATTGAAAGACCTGATTTACTTGATATTTATGATGAATACGATGAATTTACTCCTGGTATTGAACAACTCGAAGATTATGAAGAAATACTTGAAGATCTAAAAGATGAAACCAATAGTGACCCCTATTGGAAAAAGAATGCACTTCAAAAGGCGTTATCTAAGAATCAAAATTACTATATTATTGAATTCAAAAATAATGGAGGATTAATTATGCCAATACCATTAGAGATTAATTATGAAAATGGTGAAAAAGAATACATCAAAATCCCTGCTGAAATATGGAGAAAAAAACAAAAAAGTGTCAAGTGGCTAAAACGCAGTGAGAGGAAAATCAAAACAGTTATCATGGATCCTTATTGGGAGATTGCTGATACTAATTTAGAAAATAATTACTATCCAAGAAGAATGGTTCCTGCCCGATTAAAGCCAATCGCTAGAAAAGGTATCAAAAAGAATTTAATGAGGGATTTGATGAAAAGAAATCAAGAGATTGTCTCGCATAGTGGCACAACTAATGAAGGAGTATCTAATGAGTAATATTTATAATTTTGTATGTAAAAATCATTTGGGAGAAGACGTTTCTCTATCTGATTATCAAGGACAAGTATTATTAATTGTCAATACTGCAAGTAAATGTGGATTCACCCCTCAATATGAAGGATTGAATGAATTACATGAAAAGTTTCACGATAAAAATTTTTCAGTCTTAGGCTTTCCTTGTAATCAGTTTGGTGGGCAAGAACCTGGAAGCGATGAAGAAATTCAAAATTTCTGTTCAGTAAACTTCAAAACTACTTTTCCAGTATTTAGTAAAATAGATGTCAATGGAGAAACAGCAGACCCTCTTTATAAATATTTGACTCAAGAGCAGCCAGGTATTTTGGGTACAAAAAAAATCAAATGGAACTTTACAAAGTTCTTGATCAATAAAAATGGTGAAGTCATACAACGCTTTGCTTCTGCAACTAAACCTAAAGATATATTGAGCTCAATTGAAACTCTTTTGAGCTAATAAAATATGCCAGCTTACTTTGTTGTGCGTTGCACTTATAAAGATATGGAGGACTATGATAGTTATGCTAGATATGCAGGCATAGCTGTGAATAAATATAATGGAAATTTTCTAGTCAAAGGTAATGAAGAACATTATCAGAAGGAAAAAGGAACTCATGTCAAAACTGTAGTAGTTGAATTTAATAGCATTCTTGATGCTAAATCATGCTATCAATCCAATGAGTACCAAAAGGCTATCAACTATATTCACAATTCATCTTCCCGTGATTTTATAATTATTGACGGTCTCTAAATAACCTATGTCAGAATCTTGTTAGCTTCTTCTTTTCTCTTAATTTCACTTGAGCTGAGGTCAACTCTAAAATCATTTTCTAAAACAAAATCAAATCGATTTTGAAGATTTTTTGGTATCTGAATATCATTCAATGTCATAAAATGGCCCTCAACCTCTCTGCCAAAAACTAGGAATTGAGAATTATTAGTAATAAATGCATTTAGGCTTCTCTCCATATCATCAATTCCTTTATAAAAACGCTGATCAAAAATACGAAGCAGAGTATCCATTCCTATAATAAATGTAGTATTGTGAAATATTTCAGATTTCTGTGAAAATGTGGGAGCATTAGTCATAACCCAGTTTTGATCTTCTGTGAACTGTTTAATGGTTTTATCAATTTCATAATAACTCAACAATGCTTTCTCAACATTTGATATAGATATTTCGAAAGTGACTGGTATTTTTAATTTTTCTTCCGCAATATTTTGTATTTTTTTATGACCTTCATGTAATGGATTAAATGTACCAGGGAAAATTAGTTTTTTAGATTCGTCCCATTGACCAAGATATTCGATTTCTTTTTTTTCAAGGGCATGCCACTCATCTTTTGCTGATATCTTTTCATACTCAGTATGTTGTGTTAATGAAGGCACTTCGTTGCCTAATCCACTAGCGATCCCGATTAAGGATTCTAAACACTCTGATACTAGCTCTTCCTCATGATCACGTGTTCTTTTTCCTTTAGTGAGATAGCAGGAAAAAACATGGGTTGCTTCATATCCATGAATACAAATAAAAAATCTATGACTGCCTAATTTTTCATATGTAGTAGATAAAGTTGCTGTAACTGCTACTCCAAGAAGATGCTTAGGTTTGGTTTCAGTTGATAGCATTTTTGCTCTCGAAAAAGCCATTACAGCCATATTAATCGTTGTTTGTAGTCCGCAGTAATGGCTGGGTTTAAAATTAAGATACTCGTCCATTGACTCTCTAGAATAAGGAATATGGCACTCAAGAATTGTCTTACTAGCACCTGGAACCTTTAACAGATCAGAAATCGCCTTACTGCCTCCACCACTGGAAACAAAAACCAACCTAAAAGGCCCTTCATGAATTAATTGTATTTCTTCTTTTAGCAATCTTTTATCCCGAATCTAGGAAGCAATCATATCTTTTGAATGATTATGTTAACATTTAATCAATTTAACCAAATTATTTTATTCAATAAGTTAAATATGGAAATTATTTGTATCTACAATGCAAATTCAACATGGATGGGAGAGTTAAATTACTTCTATAAAAAAGTTTTTGAGAAGCAAAGCTGCAGTCTTTGTGATCTTTCACATAGTCTCATAGGAATCAAAAAAGAATGGAAAGAGATGGAATTAGAATCAGATCATCAATACTCTTTGCTCCATATCAATGAAGTACCATTGGATGTTCCAAGAAAATTAATTAAAGAATTGCCTTGTGTTTTAAAACAAGATGGAGAATATTTTGAACTATTAATTGAATCTGAAGAACTAGACAAATGTAACGGCAATATAAAAAACTTCAAACTAATACTAGAGAAGAAAATAGAATCAAGTGGAAACAATAATGAGTCTTAAGATTATAGGAGCTAGTTTTGGCAGAACTGCATCTCTTTCATTAAAGAAAGCTTTAGAAATACTTGGTTACACAAATTGTTATCACATGTCAGAAGTAGTCACTAAACCTGAACATTCAGAATTATGGCTCAGAGCGTGGAAGAGAGAGTTTATCTGGGATGATATTTTTGATGGGTATCAAGCAGCAGTAGATTGGCCAGTCGCTGCCTTTTGGCCTCAATTGATGGAAGCTTATCCTGAAGCAAAAATTATTCTCTCGACAAGAGAACCTGAGGCTTGGTATGAAAGTGCTAAAAATACTATTTTCAAAAGCATGGATGAAGGAATAAATTCTAAAAATCAAGCAATTAGAAAAAGAATATTAATGGCAAAAGAAATCATTGTTGATGGCACATTCAACGGAAAACTGAATGATAAAAAACATTGCATTAAAATTTATAATGAAAATATTGCTCGTTGCAAAAAAGAGGTTGATTCAGATAGATTAATTACCTTTAACCCCAAAGATGGCTGGGATAGTTTATGCAAGCAACTTGCATGCCCTATTCCAAATGTAGATTATCCTTTTATCAATACAACAAAAGAATTTGAAGCAAGATGGAGGAGTCGGAAAAACCCCGCAGATTAATAAGCTATTTTGAGTCCAAAGCCTTTTCAATTGGTAATAGAACCCTTTTGAGTAGTGTTTTACGTCTCTCTGTACGTTTCTCTTGTAGTTCATCATCGGGCTCAAAACTATCGATATCATCTCTATTAATCTGACCTTTGTTAGCCATTAAATTCTCGACAGTATCAAGTCTATCAGTTAATACAGAAATCTCTTGAGTCAGAGTCATCACCATTGCCAAAATATTATCAATTGAACTATCATCCAAATACACTAGATTTTTTCCTTTTGCGACTCTTGGTAACTTAACTTTCTTAGACATATGGCTTAATCTGCAACTTGAGCAACATACACAGGTAATTTAAGATAAAAATCTCCTGTATAGCCGTTATCAGCATCAGAATTAGCTTCAGCTGAAGTGAATTGAATTGTATCTTTAGTAAAGCCTGCATCTTCAAAAATGCCTTGTAAATCCATTTCTCTTAGTACACCAGAGAAATCTTCATTATTATTAGTAACTTCCCAATCTTTTAGAAAATCATATAAAGGTTCTACAATATTCCTCTGAAATGGATACACATCAAGATGCAACATCCATCCACCAGGTTTTAAAATTCTTGCACATTCATTTATAATTTTTGGAATTGCAGAATGGGAGGTTTCATGTAATAAAAGACAGGAAGCTACTATATCAAAAGTGTTGTCTTCAAAAGATGTTGATTCAGCATTTTGCTGGCTAAAATGGACACTAGCATTAAGTGCATTTGCTCTTGCATGTGCATACCTTAAACCAGGTGCTGCAACATCAATTCCGTAAACCTCTGATTCGGGAAAAGCTCTAACAAAAGGTAATGTAGAATTGCCTATATTACATCCCATATCCAATATTTTTTTTGGTTTAACATCAAGATTATTAATTAGATAATTAATTGTTGCTTGAGCAAGCAGATCATTTTCATCACCCATAGCATCCCTAGAATAAATAGGTAATGAAATATCATAAACTACACCTGCTGCAATATCATTCTCCGTATTCTCAGTATGATATCCGCCTGGTTGTTGGTGTATATCATAAGCAGTTAAATACCTAGGTACTTTTAAACTTTTATCAAGCTTTAAACTACCTAGCTTTGTATAATTTTTTGTTTCCTCTATTAAGTCTTCAAGAGTTCTCTCAACTGTATCTATCACAGATGTGAACATCATTTGCTGACTGATTCTTTGCAAAAAACTCCAACTTTGATAAGCACTATCCTTTAACATAATATCCTGAACCTCTTTCTTATCAGCTGGTATTCTTCCTTTTTCTTTTACAAAAGCTGGTTCTATCTTTGACACATAATATGGTGTAATTTTTGGGTATATTTCATCCGTTAAAAAAGCTCTAAAATCAGTAATAAAATCCTGCCTAACAGATTCATCATGGCTAGGTATTGGCTGCATCAAATGTTTTTGTTTTTGCATAGTTTTCTAGTATAAATAGATCTTTATTATATGATAAGTCATTAAGTGGATGGAGAAAAATGATTTGATAGTTGAGGCAAACTCAATATTGTCATACAGTTAATCAAAAGTAATTGGAGTAGATAATGAAAAAACGAATATATTTTTTAAGTATTTTCGCCCTCTTATTGAATAGCAATATTGTTTTTGCTGATAATCATAAGGAAGGGAAAAAATTTGTCGGTGCACAAAGTGGTTATGAGGGTCGAGAACAGCAATTGGGCAGGTCAATGGCTGTTGTTCTTAAATCACTTAATGAAACAAAACCTTACCAACATGATATTAATGATGCATTAATCAAATTGATTTTAACCACCATTCAGTTTGCAAAAAACAATGACATGATTGATGAGTTGATTGCACATGAAGTAGAAACTACTAGACCATTACTTGAAAGAGTTAGAAGAAATTACCTTAAAACTGGTCAATTAGAAACTGTCATGGTTGGAATGATTGATAGAACAGCATGTGCTTATCAATTGTTTATAGAAATTGAACATAAGGATGCTGAACGTACTTGGCAGTCGCCTTTTGGCTTAATTCTAGAAAATACAGTTCGAATGGGCCAGCACGATTTAACCGAATCTGAAGTGCATGATATTTGGATTAAAAAGCGTTATCAAGCTTTTGCAGAGGTAATAGGTGTTGAGTTATCCATTTCAGATATTAGTATAGATGGGAATGTTACAGTTAAAGCTTTACGCCCAATAATTGCAGCAAAAAATTAAATAATTAATTTAGTTTGAAAATAATACCGTTCATTTAAGCTATCAAACTTAGAGCGGCATTATGAAAAAAATTATTATCATTTCTTTAGCAATTCTTATTACCAGTTTTATCTTTTACCTTATGAGTATAATGGCACCTTTTTTAGTCGAATATATTACGAATTTTCTATCAGGAGAAAATAATGGATGAAACATTAGTCGAAGCTTTAAAAAAAATTCATAACCCATTAGATTGGGTTCATTTCTCAACTATTGGTCCTGATGGAGGACCTCATGTAACTCCATTAATGATGGGCATACATGAACAAGGACTATTGTTTAGTTTTACAGGTAAACAAAAAAAAAGAAATCTAGAAAGAGATCCAAGAGCTTGTGTTTCTATATGCAAAGCAATTGAAATGGACCATATTATCGTTTGGGGTACGGTGGATATTAGGCATGATAAAGAAGCACATGACATGTGGAATGAAATGATACTCCTAGCTTTTGGTAAAGAACGACTTGAGACAATGAAACGTGAACTATCGATTGAAAAAACAAGTCTAGGTGTATTAAAACCCAATCACTATAGAATTTATGGCTTAGACGACTAACTCTTAACGCATAACAAAATCAAATATTCCATATGATGATAAAAATAATAATGACGGCGATTGTTTTTACAACCTTTACTTCAACTCTTACAGCTGCTGATTCATACCCATGGCTTATTACAATGGATGCAACCTCAGATAGTCGTAACTCTGGGGAAAAGCTAATGAATTTAACATATGGATTAAAGTTATTAGAAAATGAGAATAAAAAAGAAAATACACTCTTGGTTGGAGTTCATGGAAGTAATAGTCAAGGCTATGAATGGATTTATCCACTTAAAACTCTGGATTCCAATAATCATTTAACTTTTTTTTATCGATGGGATGATTCAAAATGCCCTCAACCATCTGCAAAAAAATTGTCACAAGCATTGAATAAAGTAATTGATGAACATTCATCTATTAAAAAAATTATAATTCTTGGTCATAGTTATGGAGGTCTCCTAGCATCTTGGTTTGCAGAAAATTGGACATCCTCATTGTCAATAGAGATACATACAATAGCCTCTCCCTTGATTGGCAATAAAATTATAAATAATCTATGTGAATATATACCGCCAAATTCTATAAAAAAGAATGTGGCTTTTTTTCAATGGAGAACCCAAAAAGAACTTGATGGAGCATTCAAAGATCTTGAAATTAACCCTCAAGCGATTAATCTAAAAGGAAGCAAAGTATATGAACTCCCTGACTTATACAAAGGAAACAGATTAGGTCATAATTGGTCAATTAGCTTTGTAGCTGATGAATTAAAAAAAAGGATAAAAAAAAATGACGATTAATAATAAAAAATGGCTATTAAAAAAAAGACCTCAAGGACTTGTTAGTAATGATGATTTCGAACTAGTAGAAGAAATTTTACCAGAACTAAATGAAGGGGAGATTTTAGTAGAAAATGAATATTTATCTGTAGATCCCACTCAAAGAATGTGGCTAACTGATATGCCAGGATATCTTCCACCAATTCAAATTGATGAAATCGTTCGCTCAGGAGGAATAGGCAGGGTTATTGAATCTAAAAATGATTCATTTCAAAAAGGAAACCTTGTAAATGGTTTTGTTAATTGGCAAACACATTTTATTAGTGATGGTAAGGGGTTTAGCGTGATCCCAGAAATACTACCTATACCTACAATGATAAATGTCCTCGGTCTTACTGGCATTACAGCTTATTTTGGTCTTCTTGATATTGGCAATCCTAAAAAAGGTGACACTGTTCTTGTTTCTGGAGCAGCTGGAGCAACCGGTTCTGTAGTTGCACAAATTGCAAAAATAAAAGAATGCAATGTTATTGGTATAGCTGGTGGTGAAGAGAAATGTGCCTGGTTAGCTGATGCTGGAATTGATCATGTTATTGATTATAAAAATTCAAATCCGCATGAAGAATTGAAAAAAATTGCAACATCGGGAATTGATATTTATTTTGATAATATTGGCGGACCTTTACTTGAAACTGCTCTCAATATGATTAACTTAAATGCTAGGATTGTTATCTGTGGTGCCATTTCAAATTATGCCAGTGAAGAAATGCCAGTTGGGCCGAGAAACCTTAGTAGCCTCATCATACAAAGAGCCCGGATGGAAGGATTCCTAGTGCTTGACTATCTCAATAGAAGAGATGAGGCGATAGAGGATTTATCTAAATGGTTAATGGAAGGAAAAATAAAACATCAAGAGGATATTCAAGAAGGAATAGAGAATTGCCCTGAAACATTAAATCGATTATTTATGGGTAAAAATCTTGGTAAACAGATTCTAAAAATCTAAATGAGAGAATTGTTTAAGAAATATCTTGAGCAAAATCTCTCTAGAAGAGATTTCACTAACAAATTACTAGCTTTAGGTTTTAGTCAAATGGCGGTTAACTCTTTACTTGCCAACACTGCAGAAGCTCGTGAACCTATTGCTGATAGTGGTAAGTACATAGTTGGAAATGGAGCAGATATTTTAGCAGAAACCCTGATGGCTGCAGATGTTGATTATATATTTGGAACCAGTGCTACAGGTATGAGTGGATTCTTCGATGCATTAACAATGAAGAATGAAATGGAATTTATTTCTTCAATTGCTGAATCACAAGCCACATCTATGGCACAGGGTTATGAGTTAGTCACTGGAAAAACAGCCATTTTATTTTTACCTGGAGTTGCTATCCCTAGTGCAATGAATAACCTATATAATGCTTGGAAAGATCGATCATCCATTGCAGTCTTATCGGATGGAACCAGCTCTAATTTCTCAGGTCGTAATGGGTTTCAACAAATGGATGATTGGTTAGAGACTATGTCTCAATTTACTAAGTGGAGATGGAAAGTTACAAATCCACAACAACTCAGTGAAATGACTAGACGAACAATCAAATTAGCAGAAACACCTCCTGGTGGACCTGTTTATCTTCGTTTACCAGCTACAGTTTTGAATACGCGTGATATTAAACAAACAATACACTCTCAGAGTAAGTTCAGAATACCATTGGATCTTCAACCTAAAAATGAGTTGATTGAAGCAACAGCTAAAGCCTTAATTGAAGCTAAAAATCCATTGATGTGTGTTGGTCATGAAGTCACTAGAGCGAAAGCTAATAAAGAAGTAGTTGATTTATCTGATTTACTAGGGATAAAAATGACACAGGGATACAGCGTCTATGGTGATGTGCCATTTAAACATCCATCATTTATGGGTTTCTATGGCATGGGAGTGCCAAGAGGTCTGTCAGGAACTGATGTTTTTCTTAATCTAGGAGCTCCTATGCCTGATCCTACTATTTTTACAGCTCCTATCCCAAAACAGTCAAAAGTCATTCATGCAAGAATTGAATTTGATGATATTGCTAATACCTATCCTACTGATATAGCTATAGCCGCTGGTATGAAGGAAACAGTTTATGCTATTAAAGAAAGCATCAAATCCATGCTAACTAAAGAAAGAATTAATTCCATCAAAGAAAAAAGACTGCTTGCAAATAAAGCAATCAATAAAAAATTTGAAGATAGAAAACAAAAGAAAGCAAAACAAAATTGGAATTCTAGTCCACTCTCATGGGAAAGAGCTTCTTATGAACTTGAGAAAAATCTAACGAAGGATGCAATTATTGTTTCAGAACTAGACAGCAGAACCCCTTTTAAATGGATGGATCTAGGCCCTGGAAAAAAATCACTTATTGGTGGGTCAACTGGTTTTGCTTTAGGCTGGGGTGTAGGTGCTTCTTTGGGAGTAAAGATTGGTGAACCAAATCGGCAAGTCGTTTGCTTGGTCGGTGATGGAGCTATGCTCTTTGGCCAAATTGAATCCTTATGGTCTGCTTCAAGATATGATATTCCCGTAACAATTATTATTTTTAATAATCTTAGCTATGATGGAGAAAGGAATAGAATTTATATGAATTCACCCTTAGCCGCTAATAGTGATACAAGAGAAATGTGGAAAGATGTCAGTTGTTATCTTGGCAATCCCATAGTTGATTTTATTGGATTAGCAAATAGTTTCAATATTCAAGGATCAATTGCTGATAATCCTGATTCTTTCTCTGCAGCCTTAAAAAAAGCCAATAATGTTACAAGTAATGGAAGGCCTTTCTTAATTGACTTGAGAATAATGCAATTGAATCCTGGAGGAAAGCCTGTGGAACAGATATGGCATCCTCATATCTCAATAGCAGAAAAAAGAAAAATAAAAATTTAACTATATAAATATTTTTTTCTGCTTAATTTTAAGATCTAACTACTAAATAATTAAAGGAGAAAACTGTGTCAAGAATTAAGCCAGCTTCTGTTGAACAATTAGCGATAGAAAATAAAGCCATAGTTGATGGCTCATTAGAAATGATGGGTTTTATTGCAAACGATGTACTTATTATGGCTAAGAAACCCGAACTATTAAATGCTTTTTCAATATTGGTGAATACGATCTATCAGTTTTCTTCAATTTCTGAAGAGCTAAAGTCACTAATAGGCTTAATGGTCAGCACATCAAATGGATGTGAATACTGTATGTCTCATACATTCAATAGTGCAATTCAAAAAAATGTAGCAAAAAATAAAATTGAATGCATTTGGGAATATGAATCCAATGATCAGTTCACTAATGAAGAGAAAGCAGCTCTAAAAGTTGCATGGGGAGCCGGTCAGTCTCCTAATAGTGTGAGCGACAGTGATTATGAAAATCTAAGAATTTATTTTGATGAAAATCAACAACTTGAGATTATTGGAATTATTTCATTGTTTGGATTTCTAAATCGTTGGAATTCAACATTAAAAACAGATATTGAAAGTATCTCAAAACTATCATAGATGTTATGAATGACTATTAAAAATAATTTATAGAGTAATAAGAATTAATTAGTCTTAGGATTATAAAATGTGGATTAAAAAAAAACGTCTAACTTTTCTTCTTAAATCATTCTTAGCAATAAGTCTTTTAATTACAGCTTCAAATGTTATATCCGATGAAAAAAAGGATAAATCATCTTATTTACTCTACAGTCAATTTGGAGAATTCTGTACGATGTGTGAATCAATTTTGCTCTGTGGCAACGATGAATACGAAATCAATGATGAAATACCCACTGATGGAAAATATCTACTCTACCATTTAAGAACTAGAACTTTTTGGTCACAAGTTTCAACTATTTGGGAATTTTTTTTTAATAATTTTGATACTACAAAAACAAATTCACATAAACGACCAGTTGATATTATTACAATCGATAATAATGATTGGTCTAATACTATTAGAAGTGAAGCGATCATCTCCTCTAATCATGATTGGTTTATTTATTTCAATGATCGAAAGATAGATAGAAAAACTTCAAATTGGTTGTCCACCAAAACTAATTCGAAACTTGGATCTTGCGAAAGATTACCCTTATGGAAAACGATTGATACAATTGATAAAAATAGGAAGAATGATAATGAGAGATAATCCTCATACATGGTCTTTTCATGGCTTCAAAACATATCCTATAAGGTATTTTGGTATACTACTCTTAATTCTATTGAGAACTTTTTTTGCTTCATTTTGGTTACTAGCAGGGATTAATAAAGTTAAAAATGAATGGATCAGTAGTGATATCTTGAAAGAGATATTTCTTCAGCGATTGACAGAATTACCTCCCGATAGCTTGGCTGTTTTATATTTATCTAATTTTGCTATACCCTTTTATAAAATGATTGCCTATATAGTAACTGTCGGCGAACTGTATAGTGCTATTGGTTTGCTTATCGGCTTAACCACAAAATGGTCAGCTATCATGAGTTTATTTATCCTATTAAACTTTGCTATTGGGGGCTATTATGATGCTTCCCTGATTCCTTTTTTCATTTTAGTTTTTTTATTTGTTAAATTTCCAACAGGACATTGGTTTGGAATAGATAGACTCATGATTAAAAAGTACCCAGAAAACTTGTACTTTAGGTAATGATTTTTATAAGATTGATTTAAGGTTAACTATTGATGTCTAAAGTAAAATTAATTAAATCCGTAATACTTATACTTTGGCTGGCTTGCTTTGCAAATATTTTTATACCTCTAAGCAATATTTTAAATTACTTATTAATCTTCTTAATTGCTGCTCATTGTCTGGAATTTATCATTTTTTATAAAAAAATTAAGAACAACAAAATTAAGAATTTTCTAATGGTAATGATTTATGGTTACTTACATATACAAAAACTAGATTATTATGAAAAAACTAAGCAATAGTCCTGAAGGACATCAATTCAGTCCTAGGAAACCAAATTTTTCCCTTCAGCAAGCTTTGGCTTCTGATTGGTATGATGGAAATGCTTTTAGAACAGCATTTGAAAATGCATTCTCAATGTTATTTCCATTAGGTGAGAGATCTTTTATTGAGAGCGTTAAATACTTTGAAAAACAAATTAATGATCCATCTTTATTAAATGAAATGAAGCAATTCTATGGCCAAGAATCTGTTCACAGAAAAGAACATCAAAACTACAATGAACTACTATGTCAACTACGTGGTTATAATATGGAATCATTACTGGATGCTCAAAAAAAGAGATACGATTGGGCAAAAAATACATTGCCTCCAAAAAGAAGGCTGGCTGGAACAGTTGCAGCTGAACATTTAACTGCAATTCTAGCTGATGATTTATTGAGAAATAAAGATCATTTTAAAAATACAGACCCAATGATATCCAAACTCTGGTATTGGCATGCAATAGAGGAAACAGAACATAAGGCGGTTGCCTTTGATGTTCATCAAGCTGTTGGCGGAACCATAAAAGAAAGGCGGAAAGCTCTATTCTTTGTTACTTACTTTATTTTTAAAGATATCTTCGTGATAAGTTTTAAAATGCTAAAACATGATGGAAAAATCTGGAACCCAAGAACATGGCTTGATGCTTTTTCTTTCTTATTTTTCAAGCCTGGAATTCTTAGACGTTGTTTTTTTTCATGGTTAAGATTTCTAAAATCTGATTTTCATCCATGGGAACAGGATAACCGAGATCTAATCTTGAAATGGGACAATAAATTTTAATAATTCTAAAAAAAATAGAAAGTTTTTAATGCTTTTTTTAGACATAATGATTTAATTGAATATTTTTGATATGATTTTATTAAAGATTAAAAATGGGTAAATAAAGATAAAAAAAGACATCAGAAACTTCAAATCCCAAGTAGCACGAAAAAAGCGTCATATTCTAAAAGACATTATCAAAGGAAAACAAGAGAGATTGTTTGCAAGATTGAGAAAGCTTAAAAAGAAAAATAAGAAATTGTAGAGTATTAACTCAATTCAGAAATGATTCCAATTCACTCTTATACCTAGGCTTAATATAAAGCATTGTTCCAAAAGCAATGAATACTAGTGATAAGTATGGCTCAAAGGGCCAAAACGGTATCCATAATTCAAGATTTGCTGACCAATTTGTGGCCGTTAAAAAAGAAGTTATGTATTCTTGCCAATAAAGGCTAGTAACTGACATAAGAAGACCAACACCAATAAATAATCCACCACATATTCTAACAATCATTGATGAATCTTCATGGTTATGAATTTTATTTTTTTTACCCCAAGCTGCCACTCTTAGTGCAAAAGCAGTAAATCCAGCCCAATAAAATAGGTAATCAATCACCCCAGGATCTTCATAATATGAAAGATTCCACCAATAAACACTGAATGGATAAGCCCATAAAAAATAGACCCCACTCTTGTGAAGCAATATCCACTGCTTTGAACTTAAATATTTACGACCAAAATGAAAAGATGTAATTACCATCGCTGGTAGAAAAATATAGCCAATACTTCCTTCAAGTTCATCTCTAAGGAAATAAACATCAGCGTAATAGTAGTCATGAAAAAAATAAGACATTATAAAAATAAATAAACCTTGCCATGCCATTGCAACAGCAAAGCATAAACCAATATATTTTCTATTTATTAACAACCAAGAAGAGAATGAACTGGGGAAGAGTATATGTAATGAAGATGCTGCTACAACCAAATAAATAAAAGGAACAGCCCAACGAACGGAATATTGAATCATAGAAGAAATACCAGGTCCCGAATTTAAATCGGTTGATAATAAATTGATAATCATGGCAATACACATAGGAATAGAAATAAGAGAAAACAAATTCCAACTATTGATGACTTTATTTTTTAATATTTTTTTAAGATCAAAGCTCATATATTTTCATTGTGAAAAGATAAAAGAAGCATTATGTTTTTCAAAAGAGGTATTTATATACCAACTAGTATCGTATACGATCGATATATTTCATGGTAGTATTTTTTGTATGTTTTCAAATCCCAAAAAACATGCATTTCAAATGATTAAAATCGCTATAGCATTCTTACCATGGCTTATTTCTCTCTATATACTTTATTCACTTGACTCCAGTGGTACATGGACTAGCGAGACAGCACATCGTGGTAAAATGTCTGTTGCAATACTTGCTACTGGCATGACATTATCATTTCTGATCCATTCTTATTTTTCTAAAATTATGAAAAAATAATTTAAAGCAATTCATACATTAAAAACAAAAGAATAAACCCCTCTTCTCAAATAAAAACACATCTTCAATAAAAAAACCTATAGACTGTTGATCTTTCATAGGGGTATAACATGTCATTCAACAAGCTTGGACTTTCAGATGAGTTATTGAGTGCCCTTCAAGAAAAAAACTACTTAAAAGCAACGCCAGTCCAAAGCAAAGCTATACCATACATTATTCAAGGTCTGGATATATTAGCTGGGGCTCAAACTGGAACAGGTAAAACTGCAGCTTTCGCTCTACCCATACTCAATAAATTACAAAAATCTAAATCAAAAAGACGAAGAGTACGTGCATTAGTGTTAACGCCTACAAGAGAGTTAGCATCACAAGTTGCAGATAGCTTCCGAGATTATGGCAGTAAATTACGTTTTAAAACAGCGGTTTTGTATGGTGGTGTAAGTATTAAAACCCAAAAAGATAAGTTAAGAATGGGAGTGGATATAATTGTAGCTACACCAGGTAGATTACTTGATCACTTAAGTCAGAAAACAGTAGATCTATCTGAGGTAGAAGTTTTTGTATTAGATGAAGGCGATAGAATGCTTGATATGGGCTTTATTGTAGATATAAAGAAAATCATAAAATCACTGCCATATAAAAGACAAAATCTACTATTTTCAGCAACATTTCCTAGAGAAATAAGAACCTTGGCCTCAAAACTTTTGCATTCACCAAAAGAAATACAGATATCTTCTCAAAACTCCACTGCTGAGAAAGTTAAGCAAATAATCTATCCTGTTGATCGTGCAAGAAAAAAAGAGCTATTAATACACTGTATAAAAGAAGAGAAATGGTTTCGTGTACTAGTTTTCACAAAAACAAAAAGAGGTGCAGACAAATTAACCAAAGTTCTGAATAAACAGAAAATCAATGCCAATGCCATTCATGGTGATAAAACACAAGCTGCAAGAAGTAGAGCCTTAAAAAGTTTTAAGGATGGAGAAATTCAAGTGCTTGTAGCTACTGATGTTGCTGCTAGGGGAATCGACATCAGTTTACTTCCATATGTTATTAACTTCGACTTACCTTTGGTTCCTGAGGATTATATTCATCGCATTGGAAGAACTGCCAGAGCAGGAAAAGAAGGAACTGCGATTTCACTGGTCTGTGCAGATGATTTTAATTTATTGAGTGGAATAGAACGTTTACTAAATTTTAGAATACCAAGAGAAGAAATTGAAGGCTTTGAAACAACACAGCATCTTAATACAACAAATCTAAAATCTAACAGTAATCAAAAAAAGAATCCTTACAACAAAAATAAAAAATTAAGAAAAAAAGTTTCTGATAATAAAAAATCACCTTGGAGAAAGAAAAAGAAATCATCAAGCAAAAATAAGAAAAATACTAATCAAAGAAAAAGTTCTAATAACAAAAGAAAAAGTCCATTTAATAAGAAAAATAAGAGTAAAAAGAATGCATGGAGAAATAAAGAGAATGCAAAAATTAAAAACAAAAGAACTGACTAGTAGCCATGATTACTAATTTTAGGAGGACTTCATGTCTTTAATAAAAGTTGAATGTCAGGCTTGTGGATTATCCGCAGAAATAGAAAATAATATTGAATTAGATCTAGAAACTAATTTCTTTATGTGGTCTAGTCATACTGATTATTCTGGTTCAGAGGTAATGGCTCTGTTTTGCCTTTCCTGTGGCAGCATAAATGCAGTCATACTTGATTCAGGCGTAGACCTAAAATATATATTGGCATATAAATTGGATGGATCGGATCTTGCTCAATGGTGTGTGGAAAAGAAAGTACCTGCTATAGCTAGAAAAAAACTAAAAGATTTCCAATACATTAAATAACTTATTTAAGAAAACTCAGGTCTTTTTCCTTCAAAATTATTAAAGTAATTCTGGACGGTTTCTAAATCCACGTCTTTGTTTCCTGTTGGTTGAAATAATTCACTTAAATGAATACATTTTGTTGAAAAATCAATACCTGCAAGCATGATTTTTGAATTTGTTTCTTGAGCAATACGTAAAAATCCAGATTTTAATTTTTTTACTTTTTTTCTTGTGCCTTCAGGAGAGATAGCAATAATAATTCCTCTATATTTATTAACAATATCAGTAATATCATTCATTAATAACTCAGGAGAGGACCTATCAACAGGAATTCCGCCTAATTTTCTCATAATTTTTGAAAAACCATTTTTAAAAATTGTATGTTTCCCGATCCAATGTACATTTACATTTAAACCAAACATAGCTGTAAGAGCTAAAATAAAATCCCAGTTAGATGTATGCGGTCCAGCAACTAAGACTATACGTTCCTCTTCTGGAAAAACTCCTTTAATTTTCCAGCCAGTTAATTGTAATAAGAACCTTCCAATCCATTGAGAGAATTTTGAATGATTGGCACGTAACTTCTTTGGAACTTGTATGTGTGGATTAAACATAATTAACTAATCTTCTAAATATTTTTTTCTTTTGACTAGGTTTTCAAAATCTGGTTCTCTCCTCTCAGCCTCTGATTTAAATGCCTCAGTCATATCATCAGTATAATTCATTGCATTATTCCAAAGCGCTATGTAGTTCAGTGAATCTTCAATAGAATGATCTCGATTATAATTCAAAATCTCTTTAACGCCTGTTACTGCTAGTGGGGCTTTTTGAGCTATCTCTTTTGCGATATTTAAAGCATGCTCAATCATCTCTTTTTGATTATCAAAAACTTCATTAATCAAACCATAATCTGAAGCTTGTTCTGCAGAGAATTTTCTACCTGTGAGTGCAAGCTCACGAACAATTCCCTCATTCATTAAATATGGAAGTCTTTGTAGAGTGCCAACATCAGCTGCCAAACCAATATTAATTTCTTGAATGCAAAAGAAAGCATCTTTGGTGGCATAACGAATATCACAGGCGGTAATTAAATCAACGCCACCTCCTATACAAGCTCCTTGTATAGCAGCAATTACTGGGATTCTGGATTTTTCTAAGCTAGTAATTGTATATTGTAAATCACGGGTTATTCTGTATCCAGCTTCGTTCTTTCTACCTTGTCCTACTTTGTGTTTTGAATCTCCAGAATGAATAACTCCCTCATCAAAATTAGCTAGATCCATCCCAGCACAAAAATGTTTACCACTGGCTGTAAGTAAAACAACTCTTGCCTCAGCTTGATCAGAAATTTGATCTATCAATGTTGGTAACTCTGACCAGAAAGATTTTGTCATAGTATTGAAATCATCGCCTCTGCACATATTTACATGTGCAATATGGTCTTTTATTTCATAATCAAAACATGTGTAATTCATTGCCTTACCCTTTGTATTCCAGTCTTTTCGCATGAAGAATAGGTTCAGTATAGCCACTTGGTTGGCCTCTTCCTTCAATTGCAAGATCGCATGCTGCAGAAAATGCAGCACCATTAAAGTCAGGGGCCATATTAATATAACCTGAATCATTTTTATTCTGCTTATCGACAACTACAGCCATACGCTTCATGGTTTCTATGACTTGTTCTTTTGTGCATAAATCATGATAAAGCCAGTTAGAAATATGCTGAGATGATATCCTGCAAGTTGCTCTGTCTTCCATTAAGCCAACATTATTGATATCGGGAACCTTAGAGCAGCCCACCCCTTCATTAACCCATCTGACAACATACCCTAAAATTCCTTGAGCATTATTGTCTAATTCTGCTTGTATCTCATCGTGCGTTAACTTATGAGGATCCCTAAGAATAGGTACTGTTAAAATATCATCAAGACTTGCTTTGGTTCTCTCAGCTAAGAGTTCTTGTTGCTTACTCACTAGAACCTGATGATAATGAATTGCATGCAATGACGCTGCCGTTGGAGATGGAACCCAAGCACAATTTGCACCAGCTTTAGGATGCATATCCTTCGTCTTGTACATATTTAACATTTCGTCTGGCATTGCCCACATTCCTTTACCAATTTGAGCTCTCCCCTTGAATCCAGTCTCTAATCCACAATCAACATTCCAGTCTTCATAAGCACTGATCCATTTTTGTTTTTTTATTTCATCTTTTCTCATCATTGGACCCATTTCCATACTGGTATGAATCTCGTCTCCCGTGCGATCTAAAAAACCAGTATTGATAAAAATCACTCTGTCTTTTGCAACTCGGATACATTCCTTCAAATTGACAGTGGTTCTTCTTTCTTCATCCATAATTCCTATTTTAACTGTCAGCGGTTCAATGCTTAATGCAGTCTCTATAGCATGGAACAAATCACAGGTGAATTGCACCTCTTCGGGGCCATGCATTTTAGGTTTTACGATATAAATACTTCCTGTTTTTGAATTTTTATGAGAGCCATTTTCCATCAGATCATGCTTTGCTATGCAGATTGTAAACATTGCATCAAGTATGCCTTCAGGTACTTCATTGCCATTGGCATCATGAACAGCTGGGTTTGTCATTAAATGGCCAACATTCCTCATTAGCATCAGACTCCTACCAGATAAGGTCAAAGAGGAACCATCTCTAGTTTTATAGTTTCTGTCTTCTCTTAATGTTCTAGTAATATGTTTTCCATTTTTTCTAAATGTTTCCTTTAGATTTCCTTTCATTAAGCCTAATAGATTTTTATAAACAATGGTTTTATCAGGACCGTCTACCGCTGCTACTGAGTCTTCACAATCTTGAATAGTAGTTATTGCAGACTCAATAAGAATGTCTTTAATGCCTGCTTTGTCAGTTTTACCAATAGCATCTTCTTTATCAATTTGTATTTCAAAATGTAAATTATTATTTCTAAATAATAATCCATATCCGTTCTCTTCTTTCTCCATGTAGCCAATATATTTTTCCGGTTGAACTAAGTCAGTTATAGAATCGTCATTTAATAGAACCGATAAATAACCATTCTCAAATATAAATTCTTTAATATCCAAATATGAACCATGTGACAAAGGTATGGTTGAGTCTAAGAATTTTTTAGAAAATGTTATAACCTTTTCACCCCTTTTAGGATTATATGAATCACTTCTATTGGCTCCACCTTCTTCAGAAATTAAATCTGTACCATACAATGCATCATACAAGCTACCCCAACGAGCATTGGTTGCATTAAGTGCAAACCTTGCATTCATAACAGGGACAACCAATTGTGGTCCAGCAATAGTTTTAATTTCTGGATCGACATTAGAAGTAGAAATAGTGAAGTCCCCTTGATCTTCGAGGATATAGCCAATTTGTTTCAAAAAGTTCTTATACTCAAGATGATCATGATTTTTATCTTTTCTGCTGATATGCCATTGATCGATTTGTGATTGTATGAGATTTCTTTTGTTCAATAGTTCTTCATTTCGTGGACTAAATTCACTCAGAATTTTCTCAAATGAAGACCAAAAATATTCCGGAGTGATGTCAAGGCCATCGAGGAGTTCATTGCTCACAAAGCTATGTAGATCTTGGGATATTTCTAGTTTCATTAGACTATTCTACCTGACAACAAATCATCATCAAGATTTTAGATTCTGATAACATTACAATAATTAAAAAAAAAGAAGGAAAATTATGGAAATAATAATTGCAACTATAGTTTGGCTCATATCTTTCATCGTATTGCCTCAATTAGAAAATCAAAAAAAAGTAAACCTAGTCCAAAGACTTAATTTTGGATCTATTAATGCCCTACTCATATTATTTTTAATTTCAACCTATTAAAATGTCTCTTCTTGAAGAACAGGAAATTGATTGCCCTAATTGTGGTGAATTAATTACGGTGGTTATTGACTTATCCATTGATCAACAAGAATATGTTGAGGATTGTTCTGTATGTTGCAGTCCTATTATCATGAAAATAGACCAAGCAAATGAATATAAAAAAATTGCTTGGTTTAATGAGTCTGAATCTAATTAAAAGTTAAAGCAGTGAAGGTTATTTTAATGTTAATTAAATCTTGAAATAAAATACTTTTCTCTTTGCTCTTTATCCATTCCTATCGTTTCATCCAAAAATTTATTTCTATGGTCGCGAGATTTGAAAACCCAGATACATACTGAGTTTTTACTGTGATAAATTGCCTTTAATTCATCATCTATATTGCATATTTCTTCTGGTATTTCTACGTTAATACAAATGATTTTAGTTAATCTCTAAAATTTACGAATTGCAGTGGTATATTAAATTTACCATCTTTTATTATTTTCATAATCTGTTGTAGATCATCTCTTTTTTTACCAGACACCCTAATTTCTTCACCTTGAATTTGAGCCTGTATTTTAAGTTTTGATTTTTTAACCAGTGCAGTAATTTTCTTAGCTAACTCTCGATTAATTCCTTGTCTTAACAATACTTTCTGCGAAGCATTAAAATTAGAGACTTCGATTTTCTGAGGATCAAGACTTTTCACATCTATATTTCTTTTAACCAGTGACTCTTTTAGAATTGGCATCATTTGATTAATTTGAAATTCTTCTTGTGAAGATAGTGTAATTTCTTCATTATCCAAAATAAATTTTGCATCTTTTCCTTTGAAATCAAACCTATTGTTGATAACTCTATTCGCTTGATCTATTGCATTAAGTAGCTCATGTGAATCTATTTCAGACTTGATATCCAATGATGGCATAATTTTTAGTCTCCATATAATTAAATAATAAAAACTATATTATCAGATGGAGAGTATTAAATGAGATGATCTTAAGGGGAATTAAGATCATCTCATCAGGGTTCACTAAAAATGCCAAGTAAGATTTGCACCAATCGTTAATGGGTCTATAGGAACATCAAAAACTAATTCACTAGGTAAAATATCTCTTAGTGATGAATTGTCTATATTAGTGACCGTTGCTTTAGATTTAATTTTAAATTTTCTTATATC